>CALBVR010000134.1 GCA_937969565.1 uncultured Acidimicrobiales bacterium
TTGTCGCCCAGAAGCGTCGTTGCCTGCAGCATTCCCTCAGCCTGCCATCCAAAGGAGCCCGGCACCTTTTGCGGCAAAAGGTGCCAGGCCCCTTCGGGGTCGGAAGGTGCCAGGCACGAAGGCAGTGGTCACCGGGGGTCGTTGGTGGCGAGGTCGGTGCTGGCGAACGCTCCGGCCTGGAAACCACCGGGCAGTTCGCGGGTGGCCTGCCACTGCGGCGAGCTGGCGTAGTCCCAGTATCCGGTCGATTCGATGCGGATCGTCTCCGAACCTGGCACGCCTTCGAGCAGACAGCCCTTGTGGATTCGCACGCTGTTGTAGACCAGCGGCGCCACCTCGTCCACCGCCTTCTTGTGGACGGCAGCGCCCCGCCATGTCTCCCGATCAGCCGGGTCGGTGTGAATGACGAGATTGGCCCAGTAGTGGTCGATCAGCTCCATCGAGCTGTATCCGAGCATTCCGGGGTGATTGGCGAGTTCTGCCAGAAGACCGTCCTCGGCCTGGTCGAGCGGCGTCTTGTCGGCGTCTGCGATGCGATCGCTGAAGAAGCCGACCACGTGCACGGTGACCGGTTCGGTGATGCGATGGGGATCACACACGATCGTGCGCCGTTTCAGATCGTGGACCGTCCACTCGATCCGTTCGTGAGCCGTGAGCGTCCGTTGCCCCATCGCGGCGAGCCGGACGAGCGAGCGAATGTCCTGAAGCAGATAGTTCATCAGGGCGAGGTCGCGGGGGTAGTGGCTGGGGCACGCACAGGGATGAGCATCTGGTCGCTCGTCCGGTTCGAGCTCGATGATGGTCGCTTCGGGCATGGCGAGCAGTGTGCCGCGGTTGCTGCGTTTCTGCCAACTGATAACATGATGTTTCATCTAGTGAAAGCAGATAGTCGGTGGAATCGCCGGACACAACGCCTCGCCGCAGCGGCGACCTCCACGTTTCGCGATCCGCAACCCGCGCCCTCGACCTCGTCGACATCGTCGTGACGGCGGGTTCGATCAGCCTCACCGAGGCGGCCGAGAAGAGCGGCATCCCGACGAGCACCACGCTGCGCCACCTCCGCGCTCTGATGAGCAAGGGGTGGCTCACCCGTGACGCCGCCGGCAACTTTGCGGTGGGCCCGACCTTTCTGCGCCTCGGCATCAACGCCTTTCGCGAAGGCCCGTGGGCACGCCTCACCGCCGCGGCACTCCCCCACCTCCACACGCTCGCCGAGACCACCCAGGAGTCGGCCTACCTGGCCGTTCGTGACGGCTCGGAGGCTGTCTATCTCTCCACGGTCGAGAGCCCTCGTGCGATTCGCCACGCCGGTTGGGTCGGCCGAAGCGTGCCGCTCGAGGGCACCGCTGTCGGCGAAGCGCTGCTTGCGCCGCTGGCCTTTGGGAGCATCCCGGTCTTCCGCAATGTCGGCGCCGTGGAGGACGATGCGACGGCACTGTGCGTCCCGATCGCCGACCAGGGCGCCGTCACCGGAGCGTTCTCACTCCTCGGCCCAACCGAGCGAATGACCGCCGAAACCGACGTGCCCATGGCGGCGGCACTCCGGGCAGCCTCGGCGGCACTGACCGAGGATCTTTCCGGTACCTGACCAAGACACAGCCCGCCACGGACGGGCCGGTAGCCTTCGGCTGATGACGACCCAGCCGATCACCACCGAGGCCCTCCGAGACGAGTTCGCCAACGCACCGTCTGCGGACGCGGACGCACGCACGGCGGCTGTGGCCCGGGCGGCCGAGATCCTCCGCCCGGCCGGAGCGATGGCGCGACTGGACGACGTCGCCATCCACATGGCGGCCTGGCAACGAACGGCATCGCCATCGGTTGAGCGACCCGCGGCCGTGATCTTCGCCGCCGACCACGGCGTGGCCGCCGACGGGGTCAGCGCCTATCCGACCGAGGTCACGGGCGCGATGCTCGCTGCGTTCCAGGCGAAGAAGGCAAGCGTGTCTGCGCTGGCCGAAGTTGCTGGCGCAACCGTGACCGCAATCGACGTCGGCGTGGGCAACCCCACCGGCAACCTCCGCATCGAGACCGCCCTGAACCCGGAGCGGTTCGCCGCCGCGTTCGCCACCGGCCGGGCCGCGGTCTCCGAGCTCGACACCGACCTGTTGATTCTCGGTGAGATGGGCATCGGCAACACGACGGCCGCTGCCGCGGTCACTGCCGCGTTGCTGGGCGGCGACCACACTCCCTACGTCGGGCGCGGCACCGGACTCGACGACGGGGCACTCGCTGCCAAGGCCGCCGTCGTCGGCGAGGCGCTGCAACGCATCGAAGGGACCCAGGACCCGATGCAGATTCTTGCCGAGGTGGGCGGCGCCGAACTCGTGGCGATCGCCGGAGCATTGACCGAGGCCCGAATCCGATCGATTCCCGTCTTGCTCGACGGCTACATCGCCAGCGCACCGGCCGTGGCCCTGCATGCAGTCACCCCCGACGCCGTGGCCAACGCGCTCGCTGGCCACGCCTCCGCCGAACCCGGGCATGCCCGCGTGCTCGACGCACTTGGCCTGACGCCGCTCCTCGCACTCGACCTCCGACTGGGCGAGGCCTCCGGTGCCATGGCGGCGGTGCCGCTCGTGAAGATGGCGTGCAAGCTGCTGACCGACGTGCCGACGTTCCCCGAGTGGTTCGGCCCGGAAAGCTGACCGGATGAACTTCCAGCTTCGCAGCTTGTGGGTGGCCATCGGATTCCTGACCCGCATTCCCGTCGGCGATCCCAGCCGCGGCGGAACCAAGCCCGTTCGCATGGCAGCGGCCGTGCCGTGGTTCCCAGTCGTCGGATTGTTCCTGGGCGTCGTTCAGGGTCTCATCTGGCGAGGCCTCCACGAGGTGACCACTCCACTCCTCGCAGCGGTGCTGTCGGTTGCTGCGCTGGCATTGCTGACCGGTGCATTTCACCACGACGGCCTGGCCGACATCGCTGATGCCTTCGGCGGGGGCTGGACCGTCGAACAGCGGATGGAGATCCTGAAGGACTCGAGACTGGGAACGTACGGCACGACGGCGTTGATTCTTGCGTTCGGTACCGAGGTGGCTGCGCTCGCCTCGCTGGACGCGGTCGCCGGCGGTCAGGCGCTCCTCGCTGCCCACGTCCTCGGCCGCGGCATGGCCGTCGCGGTCATGCTGGTCGCACCGATCGGCGGCGACGGGCTCGGTGCGTCGTACATGACGGAACTCCGCACGTTCACCGGCTCGGTGGCCGTCATCTTCGCACTCGCCATTGCGATTGCCGCCCTCGGGGCAACGGCGCTGATTGCGCTTCCCCTCGCGGCCGCCGCGGCGGGCCTCGTGACGCTCCTGGCCATTCGAAAGATCGGTGGCGTCACCGGAGATGTCCTCGGCGCCATCCACGTGATGGCGTTCCTCGCCGTGTTGGTCGCCGCAACGATCTGACCGCTCGCGGCCCAATTCCTGCCAATCGGCGGGTACCGCCCCCTCGTCCGGAACAGTACGGTCCGAATCGACATCGACGATCAGGGGGAATCTGATGCCGAACATGACCAGCTGGGCCGAGACGCGGGCGAACTTCACGCTCGAGATCCCGGATCGCTTCAATTTCACGGGCGACGTCATGTTCGCCCGCGCGGCCGAAACCCCGGACAAGGTGGGGCTGATTGCGATCGAGCCGGATGGTGTCACGATCAACCGCTACACGTTCGGTGAGCTCGCCGACCTCTCGAATCGGACCGCCCACCTGCTCCGCGAACACGGCGTGGGCATGGGCGACAAGGTGTTCGTGCAGGTACCTCGAATCGTCGAGTTCTACGCGGCGCTTCTCGCTTGCTTCCAGATCGGAGCCGTCCCGATGCCGGGCACGACCCAGCTGATGGGCAAGGACCAGCAGTATCGGATTCAGCGCTCCGAGGCGATCGCGGTGATCTGCGACGAGGACGCTGCCGAGCGGTTCGACGCCGTGCGCTCAGAGTGCGAAAGCGTGCAAGCCGCGTTCATCGTCGGCGACGAGCGGGAAGGTTGGACCGGCTTCAACCAGGGCCTGCAATCCATGCCGGCCGAACCGGCCGAGGTTGCCGACACAACCCCGAACGACCCACTCCTGCTCTACTTCACGTCGGGCACGACGGGCGGGCCGAAGATGGTGCAGCACGTCGGGATGTACGCGCTGGGCCATGAGATCACCGCTCGGTTCTGGCACGACCTCACGCCGGACGACATCCACTGGACGGTGTCCGACACCGGTTGGGCGAAGGCGGCGTGGGGCAAGCTGTTCGGCCAGTGGATCGTCGGGTCGTGCATCGTGATGTGGAACATCGTTGGCAAGCCGGACTTCGACCGAATGCTGAAGCTGCTCCCTGAACTCGGGGTGACCTCGTTCTGCGCTCCCCCGACCCTCTACCGAGCATTCGCCCAAATGGACCTGGCGTCGTACGACTGGTCGACGCTCCGTCACTGCACGAGCGCAGGCGAACCACTCAACCCGGAGGTCATCGAGACCTGGACCGCAGCCACGGGCACGACCCCCTACGACGGATACGGGCAGACCGAAACCGTCGTCCTCGTTGCCAACTACCCGTCCGAGCCCGTGAAGCCGGGTTCGATGGGCCTGCCCGCGCCGGGCATGGTCGTCGATGTCGTGGACGAGGATGGCAACATCTGTGCCGATGGCGAAGAGGGCAACATCTGTGTGTCGACCGAGCCTCGACCGATCGGCCTCTTCGATGGCTATTGGCTGGACGATGAACGCACCGCCGAGGTCTTCCATCACGGCTGGTACTACACGGGCGACCGGGCCTACCGGGACGAGGACGGCTACTTGTGGTTCGTCGGCCGGGCCGACGATGTGATCCTCTCGGCCGCGTACCGGATCGGCCCGTTCGAGGTCGAGTCCTCGCTGATCGAGCATCCGGCCGTGGCCGAGACCGCCGTCGTCGGCAAGCCGGATCCCGACCGAGGCAACATCGTGAAGGCCTGGGTGATCCTGGCCCCGGGATTCCAGCCGTCAGATGAGCTGACGGCCGAAATCCAGGAGCATGTGAAGACCACCACGGCGCCCTACAAGTACCCCCGGGAAATCGAGTACGTCACCGAGCTGCCGAAGACGATCTCCGGCAAGATCCGGCGCATCGAACTCCGAGAGCGCGACGCCTGAAACCGGGCGCAGTCAGTCGATGACGGGAAAGCGGCTGTCGCAACTGGCGTCCACCTTCACGCCGGCCTCTCGCCAGCGCAGCGTGATCTCGTCCGATGTCGGCAGGATCATCGCGGTGTATCCGTCGGCTCGTTGAACGTCATTTGCGCCGAATGAGGTGATCCACCTGGTGCCGTCGGCGGTGCGGGCGTGGAACGTGTCGCGGTCGACACGTGCCTTGGAAGTGACGACGACCCGGTCGGTCTGGATGCAGGGGGCCACGAAGGCGCCGGGAGCGACTGGTTGTCCGGCGAACCACGACCAGCATCGAGCGGTCACCGCCTCCTCGGCGCCGTCCACCTCAACCCAATAGCGGAGGTAGTAGATCTCGTCGGTCTCGAACCCGACGGCCACGTTCTGGATGACATCCGGTCCGTCGACCGGGGCCGCTGCGTCGATGGTTCGCACCCACGCGGTTCCCCGTTCGCGAAGTTCGCGGACGATGTAGTCGCCGTCGACGATGTTCGCATCGGGCGTGCTCCACATCAGCACGCCCCCGTAGTGCCAGCACGTCACCGGAATCGCTGCGGGCGGTCGGGCGATCTCGGAGCACTCCCAGTCGTTGACGACGCCTCCGAGGCGAAAGCGAACGATCCACGTATCGTCCGGCCCGTTTTCCTCGAGCTCATGAAAGAAGGCGCCTCGAACCTTGGCGACCCAGGTGCTCGATCCGTCGTTGTTCAGTCGGCGAATGTGAAAGGTGTCGTTGTCGGCGCCGATGTTCGGCCACACCAGCGTCGAGCCGTCCTCATCGCAGGTCACCTCGAACGCGGCATCGGCCGCGCGATCGCCATCGGCAATGACCAGTCCTGCGACCAGCAAGAGGAGAACCGTCAGCTGCGCCGCGATTGATCGAACTCGAATCACTTTCACTCCAAACGTTGGGTTCAAGTGGTAGGTACGTCAACGGCAACACAGTTGAACCGCCGGATTGCCCGAACACGCAGGATGTGAGGCTGCCGGCCCACTCGCCGAGCGAACCGCTAGGTCTTCGGTCCACCGGCAGGTGGGAGTTCCGCGAGCATGCGGTCGACGGTGGCCGCGAGCAACGGGTCCTCCGCAACGCCGGCGAGTTGGATGATGCGGAAGTGGATGGGGGCGACCAGCGCCTCGATCCGAGCGGCAGCGTCGTCGACGGGACCACACTCGCCGCGCTCGACGGCTCGAGAGATCAGGTCGCTGGCCAGCTCGAATCGTTCCGCCCAGTAGCGGCGGCGGAGCTCGTCGAGCGGCCCTCCCCCGCTCGCCTGCATCAGTGCCCGACCCAGGGGATCGGTCAACGCAGCCCGAACCATCCGCACGAGTGCGTCGAGGTCGCCGCGTAGGGTGCCGGTGTCCGGCATCGGAATCTCGGCGGCGGCGTTGTCCAGAATCGCGGCAAGAACGAGTTCCTGTGCCGAGTCGTACCGGCGGTAGATGGTGGTCTTGTTCACTCCGGCACGCTCGGCAACATCGTCGATGCGGATCTGGAATGTGCCCTGTTCCGCGACGACGGCAAGCGTGGCCCCGATGATCGCAGCGTCGACGGCCTGGCCTCGGCGATGGGACGGTTGCGTTGCTGTCACGAGGTGCAGTCTGCCAGTCGCCCTTCGATGCGGTCGGCCAATGCCTGGTTGAAGTCTCGGAAGCCGATCTCGGTGTCTCGCAGGATGCGGCCGAACAGGGGCACCAGGAGACCCCGGAACTCCTCGCTGTGGTGGAGGCGGGTGCGTCCGCCGTCGAGCGACTCGAGCCGGAAGTCGTGTGTGCCGTCGAAGAGCCCGCGCACAAGCAGCTTCCCCTGCCAACGAAGGCGGCGCCCGGGGTCGGCGTCGAGGACGACCGGCCGGAAGACCACGCCTTCGGAACCGTCGTCCTTGCGGGCGGCGACACGAAGGGTCGCGCCAGCGGTGGCATCGCCCTCGAGGGCGGCGAAGAACGGGTTCCAGCTTGCGTGACTGGGGAAGTCGACGAGCACGTTCCAAACCTGGTCCGGACTGGCGTCGATGTCGATGGTGGTCTCGATGGTGCGCATGGTGCCTCCTTGGGGCCAAAGAATGTATCGCAACTTCTCGTTGCGTTAGAGCATGACAGGTCGATTCACGTATTGCAACTCAAAGTTGCGTTGAGCGGATGGCGTGCCGGGAAACGGCTGCGCTACCGTGCGTTCACGGCTGGAGGGGAACCGGCCGGCCTGAAACCACAAGGGGGATCGCGGCATGAAGGTCGCATTGACGATCAACGACTTTCTCGACCGGGCGCTTGCGGTCTATCCAGATCGGGTCGCCGTCGTCGACGAACCCGACCAGCCCGCCGACCCGATGCCGACGATCACCTACCGCGAAATGGCGGACATCCGCCGACAAATGGGTGTCGCCATGGACAAGATGGGCATCCCCATGGGCGGACGCGTCGCCATGGTGTCGCACAACTCCGCCCGACTGCTCACCAGCTTCTACGGCGTCAGCGGCAACGGCCGGATCTTCGTACCCATCAACTTTCGCCTCAGCGCAGACGAGGTGCGCTACATCGTCGAGCACTGCGGCGCAGAGGCGCTGCTGATCGACCCCGAGCTCGCCGATTCCCTGGCCGACATCGAGTGTGAACGGAAGTGGATTCTCGGTGCCGAGTCCGACGCCGCATGGCTCGGCCACGACGGCGAACCCGAACCGTGGGAGCCGGACGAAGACGCCACCGCATCCATCAACTACACCTCGGGCACCACCGCCCGACCGAAAGGCGTCGAACAAACCCATCGAGCCCGCTGGACCAACGCCGTCACCTTCGGCTGGCACACCACGGTCACGGACCGCGACGTGTACCTCCACACGCTTCCCATGTTCCACTGCGACGGGTGGGGCATGCTCTACACCGTCTGCGCCATGGGCGTGAAGCACGTGGTGATACGCAAGATCGATGGTGCAGAGATCCTCCGTCGAGTGGAGGAACACGGCGTCACCATGATGTGCGGTGCACCAGCAGTCGTTGCTGCCGTGCTCGACGCGGCCAAGGATTGGGATGGGGAAATCCCCGGCCGCGACAAGGTACGAATCATCGTCGCCGGAGCACCCCCTCCGACCGCGACGATCGAGCGCGTCGAGACCGAACTTGGATGGGAGTTCATCCAGCTCTACGGCCTCACCGAAACCGCTCCCCTGCTCACGTTCAACCGTTCTCGTCCGGAGTGGGACGACCTCACCCCGAACGAACGAGCCCAGCGCCTCGGCCGAGCAGGCGCCCCCGCAGTGGGCGTCGAGATGAAGCTCTCGCAGTCAGGAGAATTCCTGGCCCGCAGCAACAACGTGCTGAAGAGCTACTGGGACAACCCCGACGCCACCAACCAGGCGCTCGAAGGCGGCTGGTTCCACACCGGCGATGGCGGCATCTGCGACGACGAGGGCTACTACGCGATCACGGACCGCAAGAAGGACGTCATCATCTCGGGCGGCGAGAATGTGAGTTCCATCGAGGTCGAGGACGTGGTCTTCAGCCATCCGGCAGTGACCGAGGTCGCGGTGATCGGCGTGCCGCACGAGAAGTGGGGCGAGACGGTGAAGGCGCTCGTCGTGGTCGATCCGGATGCGGGCGTGTCAGAGCAGGACATCATCGACCACTGCCGGGAGAAGATGGCGCACTACAAGTGCCCGACGTCGGTCGAATTCCGCGACGAACTCGCCCGGACCGCCACCGGCAAG
>CALBVR010000135.1 GCA_937969565.1 uncultured Acidimicrobiales bacterium
CTAGCGGTATGACAGAGATACCTGACATCCAGATTCCCGACACGATGCGCCCGGTCGACGGCCGCTTCGGCTCGGGTCCGTCGAAGGTGCGCTCGGAGATCGTCACGGCCCTCGCCGACGAGGCCGACGGCTACCTCGGAACCAGCCACCGCCAGGACGGCGTCAAGTACGTCGTGGCGGCGATGCGAAACGGCCTCAACGAGCTGTTCAACGCTCCGGACGGCTATCAGATCCTCATGGGCAACGGCGGCGCAACCCTGTTCTGGGATGCCGCGACGTTCGGCCTCATCGAGACCGCTTCGCAGCATCTGGTGTGCGGCGAGTTCTCGAACAAGTTCGCCAAGGCCGTCAAGACCGCGCCGCACCTCGGTGATCCCGACGTCATCGAAAGCGACCCGGGCACCGCCCCGTCGATGGTCGCCAACCCGAACGTCGATGCCTACTGCTACCCGCACAACGAGACCTCCACCGGCGTCGCCCTGCCGGTCGTCCGTCCCGAAGGTGGCGAGGGCCTCGTGCTCGTCGATGCGACCTCCGCCGCCGGCGGCCTCCGCTTCGATGCAAACAACTGCGACGTCTACTACTTCGCCCCGCAAAAGTGCTTCAGCTCCGACGGCGGCCTGTGGCTGGCACTCGCCTCCCCCGCTGCGATGGAGCGCATCGACAAGATCGCTGCGACGGATCGCTGGATGCCGGAGATCCTGAACCTCAAGACGGCGATGGACAACTCGCTCAAGGATCAGACCTACAACACGCCGGCGCTCGCCACGATCTTCATGACGCTCAAGTACACCGAGTGGGCGAACGAGAACGGCGGCATGGATTTCGTTGCGGGCCGCTCCGACAAGAGCGCGGAGATTCTTTACGGCTGGGCCGATGCCAGCGAGTACGCCACCCCGTTCGTGCAGGACGAGGCACTGCGTTCGCACGTTGTTGCCACGATCGACATCGACGATCGGGTGGATGCCCTCACGGTTTCGAAGGTGCTCCGCAAGAACGGCATCCTCGACACGGAGAGCTACCGGAAGCTGGGTCGGAACCAGATGCGTATCTCGATGATGCCGTCGGTCGAACCGAGCGACATCGAGGCGCTGACGATGTGCATCGATCACGTCGTCGACGCCATGTCCTGACATGACCTCCGCCACAAGGTGCCTGGCACCTTTTGCCACAAAAGGTGCCAGGCCTCTTCGAGGGGCAATGGTGCCAGGCACCATTGGGGGGAACCGGTGAGCGTTGACCGACTGGAGGCGCATCCGGGGTATCACCCGACGTCGTCGTGGCCGGTCGAGTGCGGCGGCAACCGCCGCCAGAAAGCGGCGACCGGACGGCTCGACGCAGCATCGGGCACGGCGTCGGTCACGACGCGAAACGACGACCGGTGGCACGTCATGGTCATCGAACGGGACCCCGGCCAGTGGTACGTCGGCGGCACGATGCCGGCGTTCACCGGACCGCCACCTTTCGGTTGGGTCCAGCGCATCGACGTCGACACGCTCCAACCGATCGCCTCGAGCCCCGAACTCCCGTGCGGCGAACACGTGTGGTGCGGAGCGATCCTCGCCCACGCCAACGGCTCGATCATGTCCGTCAACGGTTCGTTCCTTCATCGTCTCGACGCCGATGACCTTTCGATCCTCGTCGAGCGTGAGCTCCCCGCCGACTGCTCGCACAACGGGCTGCTCTCGCTGACCGACGGCACGCTCATCACCAAGGACCTTCGACTCGAGGGACGAGGCGGCACCACCATCACCCGCATCGATCCGGACACGCTGGACGTGCTCGACAGCTTCGTGCTGCCCGAGGGTTCGATGGGCCGCATCGCCGCCACCGTGGACCCGGACACCGGCGTGGAACACGTCTACGTTCCCGGCATCGAGCATCTCTGGAGGCTCCGCATCGACGCAGATGCCATGACCGTCGACGACGGGTGGCACCCCCGATACCGGACCCTGAACGGTGCGCAGGGTCTCGCCTGGGACTCGTGCCTCAGCGACGGGTTCTGCTGGGTGATGGACTGCGGCGACATCGAGTCCGTGCGGATGATCCATCGACGCGATCCGAACGGGCGGTGGGACGAGCACCCGGGCCGGCAACTCTCCTGGCGCCAGCCGGCCCCGTGGAACGGACCGCAGCGGCTCCTTCGCGTCGACACCCAAAGCGACCACGTGACGGAGATCGCGCCCTTTGGCACCGCCGGCGGCGGCGTCATCGCGCCGCCGGTCCACGTGCCGGAACTCGGCACGACGATCGCCTGGGATTCGGTCAACGGTGGACTCGCCGGTGTGGTTGGCGACGACGAGCTCGACGTCGCCTGGCAGCTCGACGTGCGCCCGAGCATGCAGCCGGTCGTGTTTCCGGAGTCGGGCGAGCTGGTCATCAACGACTTCACCGACGCCGGCACCGATGATCTCGTCGTGGTGGACATCGCCACCGGCGACCTGATCGACCGGGTGGACACCGGGAGCCGGGTGGCGAACGGAATGTTCCTGACCGCCGGCCCGGATCGCAGCATCTTCTACTGCTCGACGCTCACCCTCG
>CALBVR010000136.1 GCA_937969565.1 uncultured Acidimicrobiales bacterium
TGTGGATTCGACACCGGACGATGACGACGACACGCAGGACGACCAGGACGACGATCAGGTGACGGTCGAGGTCTACGACCTCGCCCTCACCAAGTTCCTGGTTTCCGACACCCACGGCAACCCGACCGACGGCGTGATCCAGCCCGGATCCGACGTCACGTTCGGCATGTCGATCCTCAACCAGGGCACCGTGGACGCCACGACGATCACGGTGACCGACCACCTTCCGGCCGGCTTCGTGCTGAACGACGGTGCCTGGGACGACAATCTGGACGGCACGGCGTCTCTGGTGACCGGACCGGTCCTGGCCGGCCGGGCGATCGAACTTCGCATCACGCTGACCTACGTCGGAACCGCCTCGGGTGACTTCGTCAACTGGGCCGAGATCAGCGCGGACGACGGCAACGACATCGACTCCGGTCCCGACCTGCTCGTCGGCAACGACAACCAGCCCGCCGGTCCGGGAGCGTCGACCGATGGCGAGGTGGACAACAGCCCCGACCCCGCCGGTGACCCGGATGAGGACGATCACGATCCCGCCGGCGTGACCGTCGAGGTCCACGACCTTGCCCTCACCAAGCGGTACGTGAGCGACACGTTCGGGCTTCCCGACGACGGCGTCGTGCAGAACGGTTCGCAGGTCACCTTCGAAATCGAGGTGACGAACCAGGGCACGGTCGATGCCGGCACCTTCACCGTGACCGACCACATCCCCGCAGGATTCGTGCTCGACGATGGTGCCTGGGACGACAACCTCGATGGCACTGCGTCGATCGACATGGCCTCGCTGGCCGCCGGGGAGACCGTCGCCCAGACGATCACCCTCCGTGCCGATGCTGCCGTCGATGGCGCCGCAGTGAACTTCGCCGAGATCAGTGCCGACTCGGGCATCGACATCGACTCGACGCCGAACAGCGATCCGACGGACGACAACCAGCCGTCCGCTCCCGGTGAGCCGACCGACGACGTGACCGACAACTCCGTGGACGCTGCCGGCGATCCGGATGAGGACGACCACGACCCCGCAGGCATCACCGTCGCCTCGCACGACCTGGCGTTGACGAAGGCGTACACGAGCGACACTCACGGTGCGGTCGACGACGGCATCGTCGAACCGGGGGATGACGTGGTGTTCACCATCACGATCACGAACCAGGGCACCCTCGAAGCGTCGACCTTCACGGTCACCGACCACCTTCCCGCCGGTTTCGTGCTCAACGACGGTGCGTGGACGGACAACAACGACGGAACCGCGTCGATCGACCTCGGTGGCCTGGCTGCCGGCGGCTCGATGGACCAGACGATCACGTTGACCGTGCAGGATCGCCCGGCCGGTGACGCCGTGAACTGGGCCGAGATTTCGGCTGATGCCGGCGACGATGTGGATTCGACGCCGAACCTGGATGTCGGCGACGACAACCAGCCGACCGGTCCCGGGGAACCGACGGATGGAGTGATCGACAATTCGGTCGACGGCACCGGCGATCCGGACGAGGACGATCACGACCCGGCGGGCGTGCGTGTCGAGCGCTTCGACCTTGCGTTGGAGAAGGCGTACACGTCCGACACGAGTGTCGACGGCCAGTCGAGCGACGCCGTGATCGAACCCGGCGATGACGTCCTCTGGACGATCACCGTGACCAACGAGGGCTCGGTCGACGCAACGAACATCGAGGTCACCGACCACCTGCCCGTCGGCTTCGTGCTCAACGACGCCGACTGGACGGACAACGGCGACGACACTGCGACCCGCACGATCGGTGCGCTCAGTGCCGGCGATGCGATCGACCTGACCATCACGATGACCGCAGTCGACCCCGGCGCCGGCGAACTCGTTAACGTTGCCGAGATCAGCAGCGACGATGGGGACGACGCAGACTCGACCCCGGACGACGATCCGGACGACGACGAGGACGACATCGATGATGCGGTGGTGACGGTCGACGCCTACGACCTGGCGCTCACCAAGGCCTATGTCAGCGATTCCTTCGGTGACAGCAGCGACGGTGTGGTGCTCGAGGGCGAGACGGTCACGTACTCCATCACCGTCACGAATCAGGGCACCGTTCCCTCGGCCGTGGTGCAGGTCACCGACCACATCCCGGCCGGCTTCGAGCTCGCTGACGCCGACTGGACCGACAACAGCGATGGCACGGCCTCGATCGATGTCGGGCCGACTGCGCCGGGAGCTTCGACGACCGTCGAGATCACGCTTCGGGTGGCGGACGCCGCGATCGGGGATCACGTGAACTGGGCCGAGATCAGCGTTGACGACGGCAACGACATCGACTCCACCACCGATGACGATCCGGACAACGACGGGCCGGTCACCGATGACGAGATCGACAACGGCAATGGGGACGAGGACGACCACGACCCCGCCACCGTGACGGTGGTTCCGGTCTTCGACCTCGCGCTCCGCAAGCAGCTCGCCGACCCATCGGCCGTTGTTCGAGCCGGTGACTTGGTGACGTTCACGATCACGGTGTTCAACCAGGGCGCCGCCTCCGCCCGGGACATTGCGCTGATCGACTACGTGCCCTCCGGCCTCACGCTGGCGGACAGCGATTGGACGCCGCTCCCGAACGGTGACGCCACGATCGTGCTCGACGACGTGGAACTCGACCCGGGTGAGGAGACCTCGGTGAACATCACCCTGCGGGTCACCGACGGGACGAACGGTTCGCTCGAGAACTTCGCCGAGATCACCGATGCGGAAGCGATCGACGTGCTCGGCACGGCGATCATCCTCCCCGGCGGTGTGGCCCTTCCCGACATCGACTCGGTTCCCGACGCCACCGACGACGAGGATCCGGTCGACGACGAGGTCTCGAACGCCGGCAACGACGAGGATGACCACGACGTGGCGATCCTGGCCGTTGCGGATACCGCCGACCCGCCGCCCGCTCCGCTCGCGCTGACCGGTCGGGAAGCCGGTGGACTGGTCGGGTTCGCGCTCGTGCTCCTCATCGCCGGTGCGGTGGCTGTCACGGCGGCCCGCCGCGACAACGAGGACACCGTCTACTACTACTGAGCCGACCATGTCGGCCCCCGGATTCGGGCGCTACGGTGCAACGCATGACGCGCATCGTGGTGACCGGAGCCGGGGGCCGAATGGGCGGCGAGGTCTGCCGTGCAGTCGACGCCGCCGCAGACCTGACGCTGGCCGGGGGAGTGGACCCATCGATCGAGGGAACGTCGCTCGGTGAGGCGACGGGAACGCCGTGCACCCAAGCCGCCGTCGGCTCGGTGGATCAGCTGGATCCCGCCGAAGTCGATGTCGTCGTGGACTTCACCCATCTCGAGGTGAGTCGTAGCGTGCTCCACTGGTGCGCGGCCAATGGGGTCCACGCGGTGGTCGGCACCACGGGTTTCAGCGACGAAGACCTCGCGGCATTCCGCGATGGGTTCGTCGACAGCAACGCCCTCATCGCACCGAACTTCGCAATCGGCGCCGTCATGATGATGCGGATGGCCGAGATGGCGTCACCGTTCTTCGAGACGGCCGAGGTGATCGAGTTCCACCACAACGCGAAGCGCGACGCGCCGTCGGGCACCGCGATGATGACCGCCCAACGGATGGACGCCGCCAAGACCGCCTCCGGCGGTTCGTGGGACAGCGACCCCACCGAACAGGAGGTCGTGGCCGGTGCCCGCGGAGGCAAGGTCGGGGGAGTCGGCGTGCACGGTGTGCGGATGCACGGCATGGTCGCCCACCAGGAAGTCGTGTTGGGTACCACCGGCGAGACACTGACGATTCGTCACGACAGCATGCACCGCACGAGCTTCATGCCCGGCGTACTCCTGGCCGCCCGGGCGATCGCCGACCGGCCCGGGCTGACCCTCGGGCTCGATTCACTGCTGTTCGACGACTGACGTCGTGTCCCGGCCGGTGCAAGAGGAGCGAATCAAGTAACCTGACCGGCCATGGTCACACTCGATGCGGCAGAGCTCGCGGCTGGCGCCGACGGGCCGTCCACCCGTCGATACACGCCCGACGACCTCACCTGGGCGGACGATCTGCTCCAACGCTCCTGCGGGCGCATGCGGATCCGTCGAGGAGCAATCATCGATGCCGCAGTACTCCCCGGCATCGTGTCCCTCAGCGGGGGCGTCCGCAACGGCCTCGTGACCGTCATGGGCCACAACGAAGAGCTCGAGTTGGTGGCGATCGCCGGCGAGGTCGGCGATCCCGGGCTGCCGCAACGGCTCCTGCGGGCGGCGATCGACGGTGCCCGCCCCGACTGCCGACGCATCTGGACGGTGTGCCACAACGCCGAGTTCTCGACGCAGCGAATGCTGCAGGAGCACGGGTTCCGACTCTGTGCGGCCCGACCCGGGGCCTGGGAGACGACCCGCGGACGCCTCGGCGCCGGCCGACTGCCGGAACGGCTCGACGGTGTTCCCATCCGGGACGAGTTCGAATACGACCTCGTTCTGCGCTGACCCGACCCGCACCGATGTTCTGGACCCCCCGCTGGATCGCCTCCCATCTGTTTGCCGCATCGTTGATCGTCGCGTTCGTGATCGCCGGTTTCTGGCAGGTCGAGCGGCTCCAGGAGCGACAGGCAGCGAATACGGCTGTGCTCGCCCGAGAGTCCTCCCAGCCGGTTGCGCTCCCCGACGTTCCCGGCGACACGCCGGAGGAACAGGAGTATCGGCGGGTGCAGCTCACCGGTGCGTACGACACCGACCGTGAGGTGCTCATCGCCAACCGCTCCGACGAGGGAACCCCTGGGTTCTGGGCGTGGACCGTCTTCGAGATCGACGGCGGCGGCGAAATTCTCGTCAATCGAGGCTTCGTCAGCCGAGCCATCGTGATCGGGGTCGACGGAGCCGTCCCGTTGAGCAGCATCGAAGCGACCCCCGGTGGGGTGATCGTCGAAGGTCTGCTGCGCCGAGGGCTCGACGGCGGCGGCCGCCTGTCCGAGGACGGAAGCCAGCTCAGCCGGCCGGACGCCACGCTGGCCGCCACGACCCTCGGGATGGACCTCGTTCTGGACTCCTCGCTCTATCTCGAGCTCGACGCGCAGGACCCGGCGTTGACGGCGGAGTTCCCCCGGGTGATCCCTCCACCCGACCTCGGCGAAGGCCCCCATCGCAGCTACGCATTCCAATGGTTCACCTTCGCCACGATCGGCCTGATCGGCTACGGACTCGTGCTCCGCCGCATCGCCCGGGGGAGCGAAGCCAGAGGCGACATCGGACAGCGTGACCTCTGATCCCCGGCTCACCGGGTGAGACCACTTCCCGTGTACCCTTTTGGCCGTGAGGAGGTCGCATGGCGCGATTTGGACAGGTACTGACGGCGATGGTGACGCCGTTCGACGATGCAGGAGCTCTCGATCTCGAGGGTGCAAGGAAGCTTGCGCAGTGGCTCGTCGCCAACGGGAATGACGGCCTGGTCATCGCCGGCACCACGGGCGAGAGCCCGACCCTCACACACAGCGAACAGATCGATCTGATCGAAGCGGTCGTCGACGCCGTTGACGTTCCCGTGATCGCCGGCACCGGCAGCAACGACACGCGGGCCGCTGTCGAACTCACCGAGCGGGCCTCGGCGGTCGGCGCCACCGGCATCCTTTCGGTCACGCCGTACTACAACCGCCCATCCCAGCTCGGCCTCGTGAACCACTTCACCGCCGTGGCCGGGTCCACCGACCTCCCGGTGATGCTGTACGACATTCCCGGTCGAACCGGGCGCAAGGTCGACTCGGAACACCTGATCTCGCTCGCACACATCGACAACGTCGTGGCGCTCAAGGATGCAGCAGGGAATCCGGGCGAAACCGCCCGCGTCATCGCGGAGACCCCGGATGACTTCGACGTGTACAGCGGCGACGACGTGCTCACCCTGCCGCTTCTGGCCGTCGGAGCTGTCGGCGTCGTCGGCGTCGCCACGCACTGGTGCGGTATCGAGACCAAGGCCATGGTGCAGGCCCACGCAGAGGGCCGCACTGCAGAGGCGACCGCAATCAATCAGAAGCTCCTCGCTTCCTGGGACTTCGAGACCGGCGACATTGCCCCCAACCCGATTCCGAGCAAGGCCATGCTGAAGGTGCTCGGTCTTCCGGGCGGCGACTGCAGGGCCCCGATGGGCCCCGAACCCGATCACCTGGCGGACGAGGCGCGCAAGCTGCTCTCCAACCTGGGCCGGCCGGGCTTCTAGTGGCCGCCCCGGTTCGAGTCACCTTCCTCGGTGGGCTCGGCGACATCGGAAGAAACTGTGCCGTTCTCGAGTCTGAGGGCCGCATGGTCATCCTCGACTGCGGGCAGATGTTCGCAGACGACACCCAGCCCGGCGTCGATTCCATCGTCCCGGACTTCCGCTTCCTGGCGGAGAACGCCCACCGGATCGACGGCTGCATCGTCACGCATGCGCACGAGGACCACATCGGCGGCATTCCGTACCTCATGTCGCAGGTGCCCGACCTCGAGCTGGACTTCTACGGCACCCCGTTCACACTCGGCCTGGTTCGCCACAAGGTCACCGAGGTGCAGGCGATGGGACGGTCGACGTTCCACACGGTCGCCGACGGCGACGAACTCCGTATCGGACCGTTCACCTGCGAGTTCCTGCCCGTCACCCACTCGACGCCGTCGGGGCTGATCACCGCCTTCAAGACGAGCCAGGGCATCATCCTGCACTCGAGCGACTTCAAGCTCGACCACACGCCCGTCGACGGTCGGGTCACCGACCTCCCTCGCATCGGTGCGCTGA
>CALBVR010000137.1 GCA_937969565.1 uncultured Acidimicrobiales bacterium
GGCGAAGAGCACACCGGCCACGGCGGCGAGCAGGAGGAAGAGCGAACGGGCTTCGACGATGGCGTCGTTGCGATCGACGAGCCCGTTCAGGACGGTGTCGTCCGCGGCGTTGATGGCGGCGGCCCAGGCCACCCGGGTCGACCCGAGGGTGGCGAGCACCTGGGCACCGTCGAGTTCTTCAGCGGTGCCTCGGCCGAGGTCTTCGATGGCGAGCGCACGGAGTTCGTTGAGTTCCAATTGCGCGGCGCTGGTGAGCGCGTCGCCGAACACGTCATCCTCGCCGAAGGTCTGGCTGGCAGACGCGCCGAGCATCGTTTCGGCAACGGCGAAGTCGGACACGATCCCCGGAGCCGTTTCGCCGGCTTGTACGTCGAGCGTTTCGAGCCATGCTCGTTCCTGCAGGACCAGCCCCCACGATGCAGAGCGAGTGGCAAGCGAGGCGGTCGCGCCGTCGGCGTCGAAGCTGTCGATGGGTTGCGCATCCTCCGCCACGAGGAGGGCTTGCAGGGCGGCGTCCCACTGCGTGATGTCGCCTGATCGTGCCTGGTCGACTCGATTGGCGATTCCCTCGGCATCTGCGGAGATGCTGGTGAACCGCTCGGCGGACTGCAGCGCCGCCATGGCGTTGTCGGTCTGTTCCTGCAACTCGGTCGAGTCGATGCCGGGAATGGAGCCGGCGGGTAGGCGCTCTGCGCCGATGGAGAGCGCAAGGTCGTTGATGGCCGAGCTCATCGTCGCCGACGCCACTGCGTCTTCGATGACTTCGGCGTCCACGCTCTGCGAACGGAACCCGAGCACTGCGGTGAACGCAAGTGCCGCGATTGGGACCGCGAACAGGATGATCAGCTTCTTCTTGATGGTCATGCGACCCTCCGGGCGGCGACAGGTTGTTGGGTGTTCATCGTTCTCACATTCGATCCAGGATCTCGGACCGCTTGCGGTCGTAGTCGGCCTTGGAGATCAGGCCATCGGCGTGCATGTCGGCGAGCTCCTCGAGTGCAGCTCGCACATCGCTGGCTCCTCCGCCGACGGGTCGGCCCGGATGGCGGGGACCGCCACCGCCCGGTGCTCCGGGCGTTCGGCCACCGCCTCTGCCGTTGACCGGCTGGCCCCGGTACATCATCTGGCTCGGCTGTCCGTCGCGGCGGCGGCTGCCTCGGCGAGGAGCGTCTTCCGTTTGGGCGTCGATGGCCCGTCGCAGCAGCTCGAGGTCCTCTTGTCGTCTGTTCCCGCTCATCTTCGTGTCCTTCGTTCGATTCAGCTTCGATGGCGGCTCAGACGACTTCGTCGTACCAGGCGTCGATCTCTTCGGAATCGAAGAGCTCTTCTGCGTATTCGACGTAGTCGTCGTTGTAGGCCGGGGTTGCGTGCTCGGCGAGGTCGAGGCCGACCATCTCGTGCTCCGCCGAGACTCGGAGCCAACCGAGTTCCTTCAGCACGAGGAAGAGGCCGACGGAGGCGAGTGCGACGAACGACCAGACGGCGACAACGCCGATGGCCTGGGTGACGAATTGGTCGACGCCACCGTAGAGAAGGCCGGCGGGTCCGCCGCCGCCGATCACGGCGTCGGGGTCCGCGAAGATGCCGACGGCGAGGGTGCCCCAGCCACCGCAGAAGAGGTGGACGGGGATGGCGCCGACGGGATCGTCGATGCCGAAGCGGTCGAGGAGGAGTACGCCGTTGGTGGCGATCACGCCGGCGATGAAGGCAACGATCATGGCCCCGAACATGTTGAGGTTGAGTGCGCCCGCCGTGACGGAGACGAGGCCGCCGAGGAGGCCGTTGCCGATCAGCGTCACGTCCGGTGTCTTGACGGTCAGCCAGCTGGCGATGATGCCGCCGAGGCCGCCGAAGGCTGCGCCCATTGCGGTGACGAGAGCGATGGAACCGATCTGCACGTCGGCGGAGAGGAGCGAGCCGGCGTTGAAGCCGAACCAGCAGATGAGGAGGATGAAGACACCGAGCACGGCGAGCGGCACGTTGTGGCCCGGGATGGGAAGCGCCCGGCCGTTCTCGTCGAACCGCCCGATTCGGGGGCCGAGCACGATGGCGCCGACGAGTGCAGCCATGCCGCCGACGGCGTGCACGACGGTACTGCCGGCGAGGTCGATGAAGCCGCGTTCGGCGAGCCAGCCGGCCGGGTTCCAGACCCAGCCGACGACGATCGGATAGATGATGGCGCTCAGCACGGCGGAGTAGGCGAAGTAGGCACGGAACTGGACGCGTTCGGCGAGCGCACCGGAGACGATGGTGGCGGTCGCGGCGGCGAACGCCATGTTGAAGAGGAAGTGGACCGGCATGACGAGCGTGTCGGAGAAGGGAGCTGCGGTGTCGGGGCCGGCCCAGAGCCAGCGGAAGCCGAGGTAGGTGGCGCCGCTGAAGGCGAGGTGGTAGCCGACGAGGGCGAAGCCGGTGGCGCCGACGACGAAGTCGAGCAGGTTCTTCAGCATCATGTGGGCGGCGTTCTTGGCCCGGGTCAGGCCTGCCTCCACCATGGCGAAGCCGGCCTGCATGAAGATGACGAAGACGGCGCAGACCAGGATGAAGACGTTGTCGAGCAGGACGTTCGGGTCGCTCGTGTCGACCGTCTGAGCGCCGGCCGGCGTCATCCAGAGTCCGGTGGCAGCGATCACTGCCACCGCTGTTCGCGTCTTTCGTCCCATGTCCCGCTCCTGCGAATCGTGCATCCTGCTGACACTCAGCAGAACCAAACGAGTTGTCGTCTGAGGGTGTCGGAGTCCGAATGGGCCGGATGAAGTCTTTTCCTGTGTCCCTCGAATCAATTCTGATGACAACTGTGTGTCGAACCGATCGCGGACGTGTCGCGATGGCGTCTGGAGCCCGTCGCGGTGCGCTCGCTGGGTGGAAGCGGAAGCGGGTCGTTACGCCCGCGGCGGGATCGCTGCGAGGACCTGCGACATCCGTTCGGGTCGGGGTACGGCGATCCGAACGGCGTCCGGATGCCCGAAGCTCGCACCGGAACGAAGCAGGATCCCCTCGGCGAACATGGCGTCCCGAAGGCCGGGTGCGTCCGGGATCCAGAGGTAGTTCGCGGCGGCCGGTACCGGCGACCACCCCAGTTCAGCCAGCGTTGCTGCGAGCTGATCTCGAAGCTCGGCGATTCCGGTGCTCCACGCTTCGAGATCGGCCGTGTCGAGCAGGTCGGGGACGGACGCGCAGGCGAGTCCGCTGACCGACCACCGTGGGCGTCGCGCCCGGATCCGTTCGGCGCGATCGGCATCCGGTGCGATCACGTGACCCATTCGAACCCCGGGGCAGGCGAACACCTTGGTGAGCGATCCCAGCGCCCAGACACCGGCGTCGCCACGGGTCCATCGACCGGTCGCCAGTGGGTAGAAGGCCTCGTCGCGGACGAGGGCCCCGTCATCGGTCGGGGCGAGCGCCCCCGTCGGGTTGTTCGGATCGGAACACCATCTGCCGGCCGACGGGTCGGGTTCGAGATGGCGTTCGTAGAGGGAGAACTCCGGTCCGCTCACCGAACCCCGGCCCAGCTCCGCCGCGACGAGGGCGATCGCTTCCGATCCTCCGTTCGTCAGAACCAGCCTGCTCGGGTCGACCTGGAGGGCGTCGGCGAGTGCGACTGTTGCTCGGGTGTCATCGGGGTAGTTGCCGACCGTGTCGAGGTGACCGGCGAAGATCGGGGTGGGGTCGGGGGCGAGCGGGTTGAGGCTCGCTGACAGGTCGAGGTCGACGTCGAGCAGGTGTCCGCGTCCGCCGTGAGTGCCTGGCGGGGGTGGTCCGGTCATGCGGTGTCCTTTCGTCGTTGCCGGAGTCCGGCGATCAGCGTCGCGGCGAGCACCACGGCCTGCGCACGGTCGCACGTCTGACGGGCCCGTCGGATCGACTCGCCGGTGGGACGCGGCCCTTGGCCGAGGCGTGGTCGGTGTTCGACTCGGTCCCCGTATCGAAGGGTGCCACCGAGTTCGATTCCCAATGCGCCGGCGACGGCTGACTCGGCGACGCCTGCGTTGGGTGACGGGTGGGAGGGGCTGTCTTCGCGGACGGCACGAAGGATCCGACCGCGTGCTGAAGGATGGGCGATGAGCACTGCGGCGGCGAAGAGCCGGGCGGGTATCCAGTTCGCGACGTCGTCGAGCCGGGCGCTGGCCCATCCGAAGGATTCGTACCGCTCGCTTCGGTGCCCGACCATGGCGTCCATCGTGTTGATGGCACGGTAGGCGAGCGCGCCGGGAGCTCCGGCGACGACGCCCCAGAACAGTGGAGCGATGACGGCGTCCACCGAGTTCTCGGCGAGCGACTCGACGACTGCGGCGGCCACGCCCGCTTCATCGAGATCGCTCGGGTCTCGACCCACCAACGACGGAAGCGCCTCCCGGGCGGCCGGCAGGTCCCTGTCAAGGAGATGGGCACCGATGCTGTCGCCGGTTTCGCCGAGTTGGCGAGCGGCGACGGCCACCGTGAGTGCGAGGGTGGTCGACCGCACGAGTCGGCCGGCGCCGAAGCCGATGGCCACGCCAGTGGCGGTGTAGAGGACACCGCGGGAGCGTTGGTTCGTCCAGATCTGTCGCTCGACTTCTGTCATGGTTGTGCCGAACCAGGCGACGGGATGCCAGCGGTTCGGCGGTTCGGGGAGGAGTCGGTCGAGCGTTGACGCGGCGCATGCGGCGACGGCTCGCCTGGCGAGGGTGGCGGTCATCGCTGGTTTGCGCCTGCGCTCTGATGCACCGCGGCGTGCGTGGCGATGGCCAGTGACGACCCAAGCGGCGAGCGTGGTCCACCGAACACTTCCGCCTCGCCCCCGCCGTCGGGCCAACACACGACCACGGCGTCGCTCGCGGTCCCAGTTCCGGGGATCCCCAGGTCGAACAGCGCCTGCGTCTTCGCCTCGGTCATCGTGATCACGGCGTTGACGGCGGCGGCGGCTGTGAGTGGCGACGGCAGTTGGGCGACGATGTTGATCGTGCCGGGCTGCCAGTCGGTCCAACCGCCACGTTCGTCGGCGGCCCACGTCGGCTTGGTGACTCCGGACGTCGCGTCGACCACGACGTCTCGATGGTCGCTGCGGGCCCGGCGTTCCAGCGGGGTCGCCGTGAAGAGGGTGACGCCTTCGCCTTCGAGGTCGAGCGCCGAGGCCACCTCTGCGGCATGTTCGGCGAGATCGACCCGGTCGTACTTCAGCGGCACTCGGACGTTGAGGACCCAGTTGGCCTGCCGGGCGCCGCCACCGACGGCAGCGGAGGAGAGAACCGCGGTCGGCCGGTCGAATCGCCAGCAGAGCACGCCGAGTTCGGCCGGCTCGGGCGTGTGGAACTCGGCGTTCACCATCCGGGCGCGTCCTCGTGGTGACCGGCCTGGAGAACGAGGTCGTCGATGACGTCGATTCCGATCGCGGTCTCGACCCAGTCGGCGAGCCGGTCGTGTTGCTGTTCGTATCTGGCGGCGAAGGACACGTCGGCGGGAGTGAAGGTCCGGTTGTGGCGCTCGCCAATGTCGGCGAGGTGGCCGGCGCGAAAGTCGTCATCGTCGAACAGACCGTGGAGGCTCGTGCCGGTGACTCGCCCGTCGGCGGAGACTGTACCTTCGGCGGCGCCGTCGACCGTGAGCCAGGCGTCCCCGTCGCACACCGGTCGACCGAACCGAATCTGGTAGCCGGAGAGGCGGCGACCCCGTCCGTCGACCCCGTTGGATCGGCAGACGATCTTTGGTTCCTCGAACGTGGTGTGCACGGGAAGCAGGCCGAGTCCGTCGACGCGCCCGCGTCCGGATTCGATCGTGTCGTCGATCGTCTGCCCGAGCATCTGCAGCCCAGCACAGAGACCGAGCACGGAGGCGTGGGTGTCGGCGAGCGCTCGGTCGAACCCCATCGATCGAAGCCAGTCGAGGTCGGCCACCGTCGCCCGGCTCCCGGGGACGATGATGAGATCGGCGTTGGGAAGTTCGCCGGGGTGCATGACCCATCGGAGATCCACGTCGGGTTCGTGCAGGAGCGGATCGATGTCGGACGGGTTGGCCAGATGGGGAAGGCGCAGGACGGCCACCCGGAGGGGCGCCATCGACCCGGACGGTACGCGCCGGTGCGTGTCGAGGTCGAGGGAGTCCTCCGCTCCGAGGAGCGGACGATCACCGAGGTGGGGCAGAACGCCGAGGAACGGGACGCCGGTTCGATCCTCGAGAGCACGAATGCCGGAGTCGAGCAGCGACGGGTCGCCGCGGAAGGAATTGAAGACGATGCCGCGAACGCAGGAGCGGAGCCGGTCTGGCAGGAGATCGACGCTGCCGTGAGCGGCGGCGAACGCTCCCCCGCGTTCGATGTCGACGACGAGCAGTGCGGGCAGTCCGGCTGCTGCTGCCAGCGGAAGGTTCACGAGATCGCGGTCGAGCAGGTTGATCTCGGCGGCGCCGCCAGCGCCTTCGGCAACGACGACGTCGTGGTCTCGTCGAAGTGAGGTGAGGGCGTCGAGCACGGTTCCCTTGAGCTCGGCGGCAGTGGGCCCGTAGGAGACGGCATCGGTGGTGCCGACTTCGTTTCCCATCACCACGATGTGGCTGCGGTTGTTCGACGAGGGTTTGAGGAGAATCGGATTCATGCGTCGATCGATGTCGACGTCGGCCGCAGCGGCCTGGACCGCCTGGGCGCGGCCGACCTCTCCCCCATCGGCGGTGACCGCGGCATGGTTGGACATGTTCTGTGCCTTGAAGGGCGCCACGGAGATCTGTCGACGTGCGAAGGAACGGCAGAGGCCAGCGGTCACCGTGGACTTGCCGGCGCCGCTGGTCGATCCGACGACGACCACGCCGCCCGTTACCGGAGCCGAGGGGGAACGCACGCTGGGAAACTAGCTGCCGCTCGGGTGAGTGGGCCGATCGGGCGCGGACGACCTAGCGTCGGCGGCATGTCAATCACCCGCATGCATGTCAGCGAACGCGCCAGCAAGATCGTGATCCACAACGGCACGGTCCATCTCTCGGGGATGGTCGCCGAGGACCCGGAAGCCGAGATCGAGGGCCAGACCCAGTCCACGCTCGATCGCATCGATGCCGCGCTCGCCGAGGCAGGAACGGACCGGGAGCATCTGCTGTCGGCCACGATCTTCCTGCGGGACATCGACAATCACTTCCATCGGATGAACGAGGTGTGGAACGCCTGGGTTCCGGATGGCCAGGCTCCCGCTCGCGCCTGCGTCGAGGCGCACATGGCGCGGTCTGCGCTGCTCGTCGAGATCTGCATCATCGCTGCGCTCCCCAACTGACGTTGCGTCTCGTTCAGCTCAGGAGCTCGACGAGCCGGTCGAGGAACGGCTGTTGACCCTTGACGAGGCGGATCCGGGCCTCATCGATCGTCAACCACTCCGCCCGGTCGATCTCGGGGAAGGTTTGCAGCTGGCCGGATCCTCTCGGCCATTCGATTTCGAAGGTGTTGCTGACGGCCGTCTCTGCGTTGAAGTTCCCGGCGCGGGCGAATGCGTGGATGGTCTTCGCACCCGACCGCACGCTGCCGAGCGAGACGCTGTCGCCAGCGGGCGCCGGTGAGCCCATCTCCTCTTCGAATTCTCGTTCGGCCACGGCGAGGAGATCCGCTTCGCTGTCGTCGCGCAGCCCCTTCGGGATCGACCAGGCATGCGCATCCTTGCGAGCCCAGAAGGGGCCGCCCATGTGTCCGAGCAGGATGACGTGTCCGTTCCCTGCTTTGCGATGGAGCAGCAGTCCGGCGCTGACTTGCGGCATGGTCAGCTGAGGTCGATCGGACAGCCGCCGGCGTCGGCGCTGTCCACGGCTGCGTCGATGACCCGCTGGACCGCCAGGCCTTCCGCGAAGTCGGGCGTGCAGTGTTCGCCCGCTGCCATGGCCGTGATCCATCCGCGGGTCATCGAGTCGGTGGTGCGGAAGACGTCGCGGTAGGTGTTGTGCACGGTGTCGCGGCGAAGGTCGCCCCAGATGTCGTCCGGGATTGGGAGCGATCGTCGCCGGGTATCGCCCTTGCGCAGCCCGGAGACCTCCTGGATCCGGTCCCAGTCGCAGGTCGCATAGATCGTGCCTTCGGTGCCATGGATTTCGAGGTGGTGGGATTGCCCGAAGCCGTCGCCCTCCCAGCAGACCGAACTCACCTGGATCAGGCTGTAGGCACCCGACGCGTAGCGGACGGTGAGCGCGGCGCTGTCTTCGAGCGGTTCGTACGGTGTTCCGTCTGGCCGCGGGCCGCGTTCGACGAAGGTGGACGTGTGCGCCGAGATCGACGTCTCCGTGTCGCCGAGCAGCCAGCG
>CALBVR010000138.1 GCA_937969565.1 uncultured Acidimicrobiales bacterium
CAGCTGGCCATCATGCACGAACCGACAGGTCAATGGCTCCAGGCCGACGGCTCCCTGGGCCCGTGGGTCGGCCTCAACGCCAACCTCGCACAGGCGGGCGGCAACGACACCACCTGGCAGCTCGACCTGCGTTTCGTCGAGACCGGGGAGTACCGGATCCAGGCAAAGACCTTCACCACGGACGGGCGCAAGGACCGCAGCCCAGCCTTCGTCACGCTCGATGCCCGGCCGGCTGGCGACGATCGGCCGGTGCTCGACATCGACTCGGCCGGCATTGTCGGCCGAACCATCACGGTCCAGGGCCGCGTGGTGGACGATCGTGGCGTCGCCCGAGTGAACGTCACCCTCGAGGATCCTGCAACCGGCGAGTACCTCCAGGCGAACGGTTCCTTCGGGACAGCGGCCCGCGCATTCCGAGCGACGCTCGATGCCGTCGACTCGCCGACCACCGGCTGGACGGTCGAACTGACCGTTCCCCGCAACGGGCGCTTCCGGGTGGAAGCCAACCCCGTGGACACCGCCGGTCAGGACGATGCGAAGTTCGAGTACCGGAACATCGTCGTGGCAGAGAACGACGAATCGCCAACGGTCGGGCTCGATGCAGAAGGCATCATCGAGAGCGCGCCGAACGGACCGTTCCGAATCGAGGTGACCGCCGGTGACGACACCGCAATCGACCGCATCCGGGTTCGCCTGCGTCGCCAGCTCACCAGCGAGGGCACCCGTCCGGACAACAGCTACGGCGAGAACGGCACCTGGTACGTGATTCCGGGGATCGACGGTCAACGCAACCACACCTTCGACTACGTCAGCCCGAACCTGCCGGTTGGCAACTACACCTTCGACGTCCAGGTCACAGACGTACTCGGTCAGAACGCAAACATTCGTCGGACCATCGAGGTCGGTCGGGTCGGCGACGCCGCTCCAACCGGACGGATCAACGAACGGCTCGTGTATGAAGCGGAATCCACGCTGTCGATGACCGGCACCGCCACGGACGACAACGGCGTGAAGCGCGTCGACGTCTACGTCCGGGACCTGACGAACCGTCGCTGGGTCACCGCCGCCGGCGCGCTCGTGACCACCCCGTCCCGCCACACGGCATCGCTCGACAACGCCGGCGCGGCGAGCACCACATGGACGTGGAGCCTCGACGCTCCGGGCGAAGCCCGCTACCGCATGTACGCCCTCCCGATCGACTCGCGAAACCAGCCGGCCCGCATCGCCGGCACGGTCACGGCGAACCACTGGTACATGCCCGGCGATGAGCTCCCGGTCATCGGACTTGCGAGCCCGGCAGAGGGAGACACGGTCAGCGATCGGCTCTTCCTCACCGGACGCGCCACCGACGACACGAGCGTCGAACGCCTCGATGTTCGGATTCGCCGCGAAGCGGACCGCAAGTGGCTCCGCAACGACGAAAGCTGGGGCGGCGCGCAGCGGCTTCTCGCCACACTCACCAACCCGCAGCGCCCGGGAACCAACTGGGATTGGGCATCACCCGACCTCGCAGCCGGCGACTATCGAGTCGAGATTCGTGTCCGGGACGACACCGGGCGGGAGACGCTGCAGGTGCTGGTCGTGACCGTCACCTGACGTCGTTACCCTTCATCCCCATGAACCGCACATTTGTCATCTGCAAGCCCGACGCCGTCGAGCGCGGCCTCGTCGGCCAGATCCTCACCCGCTTCGAACAGAAGGGTCTGAAGGTCGTCGCTGCCGAGCTTCGCCAGCTCGACGAGGCCACCCTCGACCAGCACTACGAAGAGCACGTCGGCAAGGGCTTCTACAACGACCTCAAGGCGTTCATGAGCCGGTCTCCAGCCATGGTGATGGTGCTCGAGGGCCCCGAGGACGTCTACGCGATCGTTCGCACGATGATGGGCGCCACGAACCCGGCGGAGTCGGCTCCCGGCACGATCCGCGGCGACTTCGGCACGATCATGACGGAAAACCTCGTGCACGGCTCGGATTCGAACGAATCTGCCGCCCGCGAGATCGGGATCTTCTTCCCGAACCTCTAGTCAGAAATCGTTGATTTTCCGGCCCGAAACGGGTCGCATCACGGAGGGTGAGTGACCAGTCACTCACCCTCCGTTGGTGTTTTGCGCTTCCGTTACGAAGGGGCGTAGAGTTTGCTCTGGAGTGAGGGGCCGGAACGACCGGCTTTCTGCAGTCTGGAGCGTGATGGCACAGAGCTTCATGAGTTCCTTCGCCAATTTCGGATCGGTCGTTGGCCGTGACATGGCGGTCGATCTCGGAACTGCGAACACCCTGGTCTACGTACGTGGCGAGGGCATCGTTCTCAACGAACCATCCGTGGTGGCCGTGAACGTCCACACCGGAGAGCCGCTGGCGGTCGGTGCCGAGGCGAAGCGGATGATCGGACGCACACCGTCCCATATCCAGGCCGTACGTCCGCTCAAGGACGGCGTCATCGCCGACTTCGACATCTGCGAGAAGATGCTGCGCTATTTCATCGAGCGCGTTCATCCCCGCAAGTGGGCCCGCCCCCGCATGGTCATCTGCGTGCCGTCCGGCATCACCGGTGTCGAACAGCGAGCCGTCCAGGAAGCCGCAGAGTTCGCCGGCGCCCGCAAGCCCGCGTACATCATCGAAGAGCCGATGGCCGCTGCGATCGGCGCCGGCCTTCCCGTGCAGGAACCGACCGGCTCGATGATCGTCGACATCGGTGGCGGAACGACCGAGGTCGCCGTGATTTCGCTCGGCGGGGTCGTGGCCAGCCAGTCGATCCGCGTTGGCGGCGACGAATTGGACGACGCCATCGTCCAGTACACGAAGAAGGAATACAGCGTCGCCATCGGCGATCGCACCGCCGAAGAGATCAAGAAGGCACTCGGCTCGGCGTGGAAGCTGAAGTCCGAACTCAAGGCCGAGGTCCGAGGACGCGACCTGGTCACCGGTCTCCCGAAGACGATCGAACTCTCGACCGTCGACATTCGTGACGCCCTGGCCGAGCCCGTGGCCGCCATCTGCGATGCGGTCAAGATGACCCTCGACCAGACGCCACCAGAGCTCGCCGCCGACATCATGGAACGAGGCGTGTGTCTCGCCGGTGGTGGCGCCCTGCTTCACGGTCTCGATGTTCGACTCCGCGACGAGACCGGCATGCCCGTGTTCATCGCCGACCGGCCACTCGACGCAGTGGCGCTCGGATCTGGTCAGAGCCTCGAAGAGTTCGAGTCGCTGCGGGGCGTCTTGTTCAGCTCGAGCTCGATCTGATCCTGACGCGCTGAATGGCCGCACCCCAGGACTCGGGGCGCCGACGGGTCACCTTGGCGATGATCATCCTCGCCGCGGCGACCCTGATCACGCTCGACTTCCAGAACTTCGGCCCGCTCGGAACCATCCAGACCGGTGCCCGGGAGATCATCAGCCCGGTTCGTGACGGCGGTGCCAGAATCCTCTCGCCGATCACCGGCGTGTGGCGCGGTGCCACCGACTACGACGACCTCGAACTCGAGAACCAGGCACTTCGCGACGAGATCGACCGATTGCGGGGCGAACTCGTTCGTTCCGGCATCGACCGTGGCGACTACGAAGCGCTCCTTCAGGAGGCCGGCCTCGAGAGCACCGAGGCCTACCCGCTCGTCCTCGCCCGAGTCCGGCGCGGCGAGATCGGCAACTTCGGCTCCTCCGTCATCGAGATCGAGGTGGGCACGCGAGACGGCGTTCAGGTCGACATGGCGGTCGTGACCGCCGCCGGATTGGTCGGTCGAGTGGAACAGGCGGACCTCACGTCGTCGACCGTTCGACTCGTCTCCGATCCGGACTTCGTGATCGGGGCCGAGGTCGCCGGCGAAATCGGCCTCGCCCGCGGCCACGGGTCAAACGAAACGATCGAGATCACGCAGGGCATCGATGGCCGAGCCAACATCGAAGAGGGCGACCCCGTGGTGACCACGCGATCGGATCGCAGCCTGTTCCCGCCCAACATCGTCATCGGAACCGTTGCAGAAACGGACGTCGCCGACGATGTCTCCACGACCACTGTCGTCGTGGACCTTTCCGCCGACCCGAGCGACCTCCGATTCGTCAGCGTCGTGCTGCTCGAGCCGGGCGCCGAGGTGGAGGAGACCCCGCAAGGAGTCGCCGGATGAGCCGCACCCGTAGCGCCCTGGTTCTCGTTGTTCTCCTCGTTCTCCACGTGACCGTCTTCGCCCACCTGCGGCCCTTCGGCGTGGCGCCGGACGTTCTGCTCCTCGGCGCCATCATGGGCGGGGCGCTCGGCGGCCCCAACTACGGCGGACGGCACGGCTTCATCTGCGGGCTCCTGGTCGACCTCATGGCGCCGGGCCCCTTCGGTCTCGCCGCCGGCATCTACGGTGCGATCGGTCATGGCACCGGCCTGTTCTCCCAGGCGATCGATTCCCAGGACCCTCGCGTCGGCCCGCTCACCGCCGGAATCGGGTCTGTGCTCGGCATCTGTGGCTACGGGGCCGGGCTCGCGGTGCTCGGCACCGAACAGTACGTTTCGTTGGGTCTTCTGCGGGTCGCGTTCATCGTCGCTGTGGTCAACGTGCTGCTTTCCTACTTCGTGCAACAGGCCTACGCGTGGGTGGCGGCGGCCTCCTCCACCTACTCGCGGCCCGCTGCGGCGCAAAGCGTGGTGAACTGAGTCCGGTGGAAGACTCCAGCCGTCTCCGCATGCGCATCCTCGGCGTCGTGGCCGTGTCGCTCTTTGTCGCGCTCTTCGGGCGGCTCTGGTACCTCCAGGCGCTGCAATCGGAGCAGTTGCAAGAGGTCGCCACGCTCAACATCCAGGAGACCATCCGCACGCAGGCGCCGCGCGGTCGCGTGCTGGACGTGAACGGCAACGTGTTGGTGGACAACCGCCTCTCCACCATCGTCACGGTGAACCCCGAAGACCTGCGCGTCGCCCTCGTGGACCAGAACATTCGAAGCTCCGATGATCAGGCCGAGTTTCGTCGAGAGATGTTCACCGAACTTGCACGCGAACTCTCCGGCTCCGGACAGCTGACGAAACTGGCCGACCTCGAGCGGGCCTTCAACGACCCGTCCTTCCGGCAGTTCGAAGACATTCCCGTCGCCCGCGATGTCGACGAAGAGTTGCTGATCTTCATCGGCGAGCGCCCCAACGACTTCCCGGGCGTGAAGGTCGAACAGGATCTCGTGCGCGAGTACCCGTACGGCGCCCGCGCCGCACACATCCTCGGCTACGTCGGGTCGATAACCGGGGCCGAGCTCGAGGCGAAGGCGGATCGCTGGACCCTCGTCGACCCAGAAGACCCGGAGAATCGGCTCCCGGATCCCTTCGGCAAGCCGTACCGGAGCAACGACGAAATCGGCAAGGAAGGTATCGAACGCTTCTTCGAGGACGACCTTCGCGGCATCCCCGGCACCCAGGTCATCGAAGTCGACAACTTCGGCAATCTGGTCGAGGTCATCTCCTCCGAAGCGCCGCAGCGCGGGTCCGACATCGTGCTCACGATCGACATCGACCTCCAGGTCGAACTCGAAGAAGAACTCAAGCGGGCGCTCGACCGGGCCCGCGAAGCCGTGCCACCGGACCCGGAAGACCCACCGTTCACCGCACCGGCCGGCGCCGCCGTGATCATGGATCCGCGCAACGGCAGCGTGCTCGCCATGGCCTCGTACCCGACCTTCGACCCCGGCGACTTCATCGACGGCCTCTCGTTCGACCAGAAAGCCGCCCTCGACGACCCGACCGCCCACCAGCCGCTGCTCAACCGGGCCGTGGCCGAGATCTACCCGGCGGCCTCCACGTTCAAGCCCTTCACCGCAATCGCCGCAGAGGTGTACAACGTCTTCGGCTGGGACTTCGTCGAGGAATGGGACGTCCCCACCTCCGACCCCGGCTACTGGGATCTCAAGAGCTGCGGACTGGAGAGCGACGACCGCGAAACCGCCCTCGCCCTGGGCTGCCGCAAGCGCAACGCCGGCGACGCCACCATGGAGGGCGTCGACCTCGAACACAGCATCGCCTTCTCGTCCGACACCTACTACTACAAGCTGGGCGAGGCCTTCTGGATCGCCCCCAACGACGAGATTCCCGACGATGGCATCCAGCAGATCGCTTCCCAATTCGGTCTCGGCGCGTCGACCGGCATCCAGCTTCCGGGCGAGAAGTCCGGCCTCATGCCGACCGCCCAGCTGAAGCAGCAGCGACACGAAGACAACCCCGACGCGTTCCCGTTCGGCGACTGGTACTCCGGCGACAACGCCAACATCGCCATCGGCCAGGGCGACGTTGCGATCACGCCACTGCAGCTCACCAATGCCTACGCCGCACTGGCCAACGGCGGAACCGTCTTCTCGCCCAACATCGTGAGCGAGATCCGCCCGCCCGAGCGCGTGCAGCTGGACGAGAACGGCGCGATCGTCCGCGACGAGGACGACAAGCCGATCATGATCGAATTCGAACCGATCGAATTCGCTCCCCGAGTCGTGCGCGAGATCGACATCCCCGCCGACATCGAGGCCGCGATTCTCGACGGCCTGCTCGGCGTGACCATGTTGGAGAAGACCCTCATCGACCGCCCAGGCGGTACCGCCTACAACGCCTTCAACGAACCCGAGGAGGGCGGCGTCGACTTCGACCTCATCAACTGGCCGGTGGCCGGAAAAACTGGCACCGCGCAGGTGGGCAACGGCACCGACCGGGCTGACAACGCGATGTTCGCCGGCTTCGGTCCGTCCGGAACCACGAACTGGGGCACCGCAGTCAGCGAGCCCGAGTACGTCATGGTCACGATTCTCGAGGAGTCCGGCTTCGGTTCGAAGAGCGCTGCGCCGTTCGTCGCCCGCATGTTCGACCTCATCGCCACCGACGAGGTGCCAAAGGCGCTCCGCCAGGAGGAGATCGACGAGTTCTACGGCGTCACCAACATCGGCGAGATCGGCGACCCCGAGCAGGGCCCGGCCGAAGCGCCGACGGAAGGAGCCGACGGATGACCGCTCTTCGCGCCGGCACCGCCGACTTCGATCGCAAGGAAGAGGGTCCGCTCTGGATCCGCATCGACATCTCCGTGATCCTCCTCTCCATCGGCTTGCTCGCGATGGGCCTCGTCGTGGTCTACAGCGCCACCCGCGGCGTGCTTCGTGAAGGGGACGTTCCCGACCGCAGCTTCCTCGACCGTCAGATCATCTTCATCGTCGTCGGGCTCGTGGCCGGAGGCATCACGGCGGCCGTCGACTATCGCAAGGCCCGCGCCCTCGTGCCCGTTCTCTATGGCTTCTCCGTCATCCTGCTCGTCGCCGTGCTGCTGTTCGGCACCGAACGCAACGGCGCCCGCTCGTGGTTCTCCACCGGATTCGCCGACTTCCAGCCATCCGAGCTTGCCAAACCGGTGATGATTCTCGTCCTGGCCGCCTGGTTCTCGACCGTGCAGTCTCGGGAGCGGCTCGAGTTCGTGAACGTCATGATCGGCTTGGCGATCGCCGGGCTCCTTTCGGGCCTCGTGCTGCTCCAGCCCGACTTCGGCACCGTGATGGTCTACGGCGCGATCGTTGCCGGCATCGTCATCGTCGCCGGCGTGTCCGTCCGGCACGTGGTCATCGTGCTCGGCCTGCTCGTCGCCGCCGTGTGGGCCATGGTGACTGGCGGCTTCCTCCGCCAAACCCAGCTCAACCGCTTCACGGCCTTCGCCGACCCGGCGAGCGCCTCCCGCTACAACGTGAACCAGGCGGAGATTGCCATCGGCAATGGCGGGATGACTGGCACCGGCCTGTTCGAGGGAACGCAGAACAACAGCTCGCTCGTGCCGGAGAAGGAAACCGACTTCATCTTCAGCGTGGTGGGGGAGGAGCTCGGCTTCGTCGGCGGCGCGACGCTACTGGTGCTGTTCGGACTGCTGCTCGCCCGAATCTGGCGCATCGCCCACCTGGCGGAGAATGATTTCGGTCGGCTCATCGCGGTCGGCGTGTTCTCCATGTTCCTGTTCCAGGCATTCCAGAGCGTCGGGATGAACATGGGCATGATGCCGGTGACCGGTATTCCGCTGCCGCTGATCAGCGCCGGCGGTTCGTCGATGATCACGAATCTGATCTGCCTCGGACTCGTCCAGAACGTCCACGCCCACCGCCTCCGCTGACAACAGGTGCCTGGCACCTAACGACTTGTCCCGGACCAACATCGTTGACTTTTCAACGTTTCGGTCCTCAGGTGCCTGGCACCTAACACCGCCCTAGGTGCCAGGCACCTGGGGCGGGTTCGAGAGCTGGGGTGGAGGGGTGGCGTAGACTGGCCGCATGTGGACCGAGATCGAACCGCTGCTGGACAACGTGCAGAAGCCAGCGCGCTACATCGGTGGCGAAGGCGGTGCCCAAGCACCCGAGCACGCGGCCGACAAGGTCGCCTGGCTGCTCACCTACCCGGACACGTATGAGGTCGGGCTTCCCAACCAGGGCCTGCAGATCCTCTACGAGATCGTCAACGAGCGCGACGATGCCGTCGCCGAACGGTCCTACGCCCCATGGACCGACATGGAGGAACAGCTCCGCGCTGCAGGCCTGCCGCTCTTCTCGGTCGACACCCACAAGCCCGCCGATGCGTTCGACATCATCGCCTTCAACCTCTCCGCCGAGCTGACCTACACGAACCTGCTCAACTGCGTGGACCTCGCCGGCGCCCCCGTCCGGGCCGCCGACCGCGCCCCCGAGGACCTCCTCGTCATCGTCGGCGGACACTGCACCTACAACCCCGAGCCCATCGCCGACTTCATCGACGCCGTCGTGCTCGGCGACGGCGAAGAGGTGATCGGCGAGATCACCGACGTCGTCCATGCGTGGAAGAACGACGACCGCGCGGGTGGACGAGAGGCCGTGCTTCGCCAGCTCAGTCAGCTCGAAGGCGTCTACATCCCCTCGCTGTACGAGGCCACCTACGACGGCCAGGCACTCGTCTCGGTACTGCCCAAATACGACGACGTGCCTGAACGCGTCGAGAAGCGGACCGTCGCCGACCTCGCCGACTGGCCGTACCCGAAGCACCAACTGGTGCCGTTGACCGATGTCGTCCACGACCGCCTCAACGTCGAAGTGTTCCGTGGCTGCACCAGGGGCTGCCGCTTCTGCCAGGCAGGAATGATCACCCGCCCCGTCCGTGAACGGCCCGCCGAACAGGTGCGGACGATGATCGCCGAGGGAATCAAGCGCAGCGGCTACGACGAGGTCGCACTCACCTCGCTGTCGACCGCCGACTTCAGCGGCATCGAGGACGTCATCAAGGACACGATGGACGACCCGTCGTGCAGCCAGGTGTCCATCTCGCTGCCGTCGCTGCGGGTCGACGCCTTCGGGGTCGGAATCGCCGCCGAACTGCAGCGCGGCCGACGCAGCGGACTCACCTTCGCCCCCGAGGCAGGCACGTGGCGCATGCGTCAGGTCATCAACAAGCTGATCCTCGAGGAAGACCTGTACGGCGCCGTCGACTCCGCATTCTCGCAGGGTTGGCGTCGATCCAAGCTCTACTTCCTCACCGGGCTTCCGACCGAAACCGACGAGGACACGCAAGGCATCTTCGAACTCGCCCGCAACTGCGTGAAGATCGGCAAGAAGTACACGAACGGCGCATCGGTCACCGTCTCGGTGGGCGGCTTCGTTCCCAAGCCGTTCACCCCGTTCCAATGGTTCGGTCAGAACACGGTGGAGGAGCTCCGGCGCAAAGTCGGCGTGCTCCTTGAGCAGAACAAGATCTCCCGTGGCGTGCAGTTCAAGTGGCACGACCCCGAAGCCACCCTCGTCGAAGGGCTCATGAGCCGCGGCGACCGGCGGCTCGGACCCGTGATCGAGGACGTCTGGCGCAACGGCGGCGTCTTCCAGGAGTGGAGCGAACACTTCGACCTCCAGCGCTGGCTGGACGCCTGCGAGCGTCACGACGTCGACATCGAGTGGTACGTGTACCGCCACCGGACCGAGGACGAGGTGTTCCCGTGGGACCACCTCTCCGCCGGCCTCCACAAGGACTTTCTCTGGCAGGAATGGCGCGACGCGCTCGATGAGGTCGGACTCGAAGACTGCCGGTGGACCCCCTGCTATGACTGCGGTGCCTGCACCGGCTACGGAATCGAACACGTCGTTGCGTCGGCCAC
>CALBVR010000139.1 GCA_937969565.1 uncultured Acidimicrobiales bacterium
TTGTGTTGGGTGGTCAGTTGTCGATGCGCGCGATCGGCTGTCCCTGGGCGATCCCGACGCTCTCGGCGACGAGTTGGTACATGACGCCGGCGACCGGGGCCTCGACGTCCTGCGACACCTTCTCGAATTGCACCTCGGCGATCACCTGGCCGGCGGCCACGGTCTCGCCGTGGTTCACGAACCAGGTGCCGACGACGCCCTCGGCAGTCGGTTCGTCGTCGGACATCTGCGGGAACGGAACCTGCGTGATCGTCATGCCATCAGGTCCTTCACGGCCGCCTTGATCTTGTCTCGGGTCGGCAGGACGCCATACTCGAGCGGGCGGGCGTAGGGGATCGGCACATCCGGCATCGCGACCCGACGGAATGGCTTCTTCAACATGCCGGGGTCGTTCTCAGCGATGATCGCGGCGATCTCCCCGGTGAGTCCGAAGCTCTTGTAGTCCTCGTCGACGACCAGCACGCGACCGGTCTTTCCGACCGACTCGAGCACCGTCTCGGTATCGAGCGGAACGAGCGACCGAAGGTCGACGATCTCGACGCTGATGCCCTCACCTTCGAGCTCCTCGGCGACGTCGAGGCTGTGTTGCACCGACAACGACAGGGTCACGATCGTGACGTCCGTACCCTCGCGGGCGACGGCGGCCTTGCCGATGGGAACCGTGTAGGACTCTTCAGGGACTTCGCCGATGGACCGCGGGTTCTTCTCCATCCACACGAGGCCCTGAGCCCCTTTGTGGAACATGTAGAGGACGGGGTTGTCGTCCTGGATCGCGGAGATCATCAGGCCCTTCGCGTCGTACGGATTCGACGGCACGACGACCTTCATTCCCGGCAGGTGCGCGAACGTGCCCCACAACGACTGGCTGTGCTGGGCAGCGTCCGAGTAGCCGGCTCCTGTGGCGGTCATCAGCACCATGGGCACCTTGACGTTGCCGCCGGACTCGTAGTGGATCTTGGCCATGTGGTTGGAGATCTGATCCATGCACACGCCGTAGAAATCGACGAACATCAACTCGACCACCGGCCGCAGTCCTTCGACTGCCGCACCGATGCCGGCGCCGATGAAGCCGGTCTCCGAGATGGGCGTGTCGATCACACGGTCCGCGCCGAACTCTCCGAAGAGGTCGGTCGTCGAGCCGAAGATGCCCCCATAGGCGCCGACGTCCTCACCCATGACGAAGACGTTCGGGTCTCGTTGCATTTCGAGCCCGATGCCTTCGGCCATGGCCTTGGCTGTGGTCACTCGGCGGGTTCCTGTTGCAGTACTCATCTGTGCTTCTCCTCGTTCGTTCAGGCGAAGACGTGCAGGAGCGCGTCTTCAGGTGCGGGTTCAGGGCTGGACTTGGCGAACTCGATCGCGGCGTCGACCTCGGCGTCGGCGTCGGCCTGGATGGAAGCGATCTGGTCCTCGGACAGAACACCGAGCTCTTGGAGTGCAGCGGCGTACTGGGGGATGGGGTCGCGCTCGTTGACCGTTTCGAGCTCTGGCCGGTAGGCCTGAGCGTCGCCCTCGAAGTGGCCGAAGAGCCGGAGCGTGTGGATCTCGATGAGGCTCGGACCGTCGCCGGCTCGAGCTCGGTCGATGGCGGCACCGGCGGCTTCGTACACCGCTTCGACGTCGTTGTCCTCGACGCGGACTCCGGGCATGCCGTAGCCGGCGGCGCGGTCGGCGTTCGAGGCGCCTGCGGTCGAGGCATCCTTCGGGACCGAGATGGCCCAGTCGTTGTCTTCGATCACGAAGATGACCGGGAGGTTCCACACGGCGGCGAGGTTGAGCGACTCGTGGAACGCACCCTGGTTCGCGGCACCTTCACCGGTGACGGCGACGGCGACGTGGTCCGTTCCCTTTCGCTGGAAGGCCATGGCCTGGCCGCAGGCGACCGGGAGACCCTGGGCGATGATGCCCGAGCAGGAGAAGTGGTTCTCTGGGTCGAAGAGGTGCATGTGGCCGCCCTTGCCTTTGCACAGTCCGGTGGTGCGGCCGTAGATCTCGGCCGTCATCTTGTTCATGTCCACCCGGTGTGCGAGGGCGAAGTGGTGGGGCCGATGCGGGGCCGTGATGGCGTCTCCCTTCTTGAGATGGGCGCAGACGCCGACAGCGGCCGGTTCCTGACCGGCGGCCAGGTGCATCTCGCCGGGGATGAGCCCGGCGCCAATGTCCCAGGCCGGCGACTTGTCGGCGTGGTACTCCTGCATGATTCGGGATTCGTACTGGCGGATTCGGACCATCTGTTGGTACATCGCCAGTCGGTCAAGCTCACCCATGGGTGTCTTCTCCTTTGGTTGTGGTTGTTGGTAGTGCGGCTTCGTGCATGGCCCGGGGTACGTCGAGCACGACGGGGCCGTCGTGCTGGAGGGTGACGGTGACGGGCGTGTCGGCGGTGAAGCGAAGGGAGCGTTCGCCGTCGACGGAGATCACGCCCGAGTCGGCGTTGATGGCCACCGTTTCGCCGGGCGGGAGAGCGGTGACGGCGGTGATGCCGAGATCTCGGACCAGGCCCGGTGCGATCGGCACGGTGACGCGTCTGGGGGATGTGGCGTCGGTCCGGATGCGGAGGCCGTGGGGGTTGCGTCGACTGACGGGCTGAAGGCGGCCGCCGATCGAGGAGAGGCCAACCGCGTCGGGCTCAGCGAAGCAGAGGAAGACCTCTTGCAGGCTGTCGGCGTCCCACACTGCGCCGCTGGCGATGCGGTCACCGGTGACGACGGCGATGTCAACGAGTGCGGGCAGGGAGATGTCGCCGGCGTTGATGGTGAGGGTCTTCGCTCGATAGGTGCATGCGGCGGAATCGATGTGGCCGGTGGCGAGGAGCCCGGCAGCAAAGCCAACGACCGTTGGTTCGTCGCGACGCGGATAGGCGTTGTTGGTACCGGTGGAAATCGAGGCGACCGGAATGCTGCCGGTCGAGCCGATGAGGAGTCGGTTGGTGCCGTCGCCGCCCAGGACGACGATGGCGTCGACGCCGGCATCCTGCATGGCTTTCGCTGCGTTGATCGTGTCGTCGGGGCTGTGGGTGATCTTCTGGTCGACGAAGTCGAGGTTGGGCCAGTGCATGGCGGATGCCTTCGCCGCGATTCCTGCCAAGCCTGCGGCGATGCCGCCGGCATCGCTCATGGAGAGCACGTTCTTGACACCGGTTGCAGCGAGCCCCTCCATCAGCCGGGCGAGCGAATTGATCTTGTCGTTGGTTGTGGTGGCCGGACCGCGGGCGACGATGCGTCGGATGTCGCGGCTCGAGGCGGGGTTGGCGATCACGCCAACTGTTGCCCCATTCGCCATCAGATCCCCCTGGCTCCGGTGGCCCACGTGGTGCGTCCCCAACGCACTCCGGGCCAGCCGGGTCGGACAGCATCTTCCGATGGGGCCCGTTTTGGTGGCTGTATCAATCTGAGACACGTGCGCTGTCGTGAGACAGTCGCTCTTTCCTTCGTGCGGTGGCGCACTTATGTTGGGTGCTGAGGGGAACTCCAATGACGGCTCATCGCAGGAACCAGTCCGTAGAACCTGCTGACCTTCAGGAAGCCGCGCGCCGTTCGGCGCAGTACGGGATCGATCCGAGAGGCGCCGAGCTGTTGAGTCTGGGAGACATGGGCGATGCGGCGGAGCGTTTGGCTGACCTGTCCGACCCCGTGTTCCGGCCGATCCTCGATCAGCTGACCGACGCAAACATCGGCGTGATTCTGGCTGACCATCGCGGCAACATTGCGCTCCGTGGTGCGGGGTCTCGCGATGTGGTGTCGGCGATGGACAACCACGCGTTGGCCGTGGGCTACAGCCTGGCTGAGGATCGGGTCGGGACGAATGGTGTTGGTACCTCGTTGGTGACCAAACGTCCGGCGGTCGTGATCGGCAGCGATCATCATCTCGAGGTGTTCAAGCGCTTCTCGTGTGTGCACTCGCCTGTCGTGCATCCGATCAGTCATCGGATCACCGGCGCGGTCGGCCTTGTCTGCCCGGTGAGCGAGACGACGCCGTTGCTGTTGCCTACAGCAATGCAGTTGGCGCAGGCGATCGAAGAGCGGTTGTTGAGCGATGCGTCGCCGGGCGATCGGCTGCTGCTCGACGGATTCATCCGTCATCGGAGGAGTCGAGGCGCAGCCGTGGTGGCCGTCAACGAACAGACGTGGATCGCCACGCCGGCAGCTCGGGAGATTCTGGCCGAGTACGACCACGAGACGGTGTGGCGGCACGTGGAGCGAGGGCTTCGTGTTCGACAGCCAGTGCAAATCGGCGGCCGCAACGGCCGGGTCGTCATGCTCGAGCTACGGGAGGAGCTTGCCTCGACTGCGGCGATCTTCGCCGTGTCGGAACGTGTCGTGGCTGCTTCGACGGCGCCGACGAGACTGGCACCGTCTCCAACGCAGCTCGACGGCATGGTGGGTCAGAGCGCGGCCTGGCAGCACGTCGTTCAGCAGGCCGAGTTGGCGTCGCGCACGAGGCAGCCGCTCATGATTCGAGGCGAGTTCGGTACGGGCCGATGCGCGCTTGCTCAGGCGATCGCCAAACGAGCGGGACTGCACGCCGCGGTGTTTGATGCGGGCACGGTTGCGCTCGAGGGATCGGAGCGATGGCTTGGGTCGCTGGTGGAGGCGCTGCGCGAGCCTCAGGTCGTCGTCGTTCGTGACGCCGACCTCCTCGACGATGGCATGGCGAGTGCGCTCACATCGTTCGCCCGTGAGGATCACTCTGGTCGGCTCGTGGTGACCACGGCTCCCGACGAGTCGACCGGTGAGATGATCGGCCGGCTTCGAAGCGTGATGCCCTCGTCGATCACCATTCCTTCGCTTCGTGCGAGGCCCGAAGACATCGAGCCGATCGCCCGTCGACATCTTGCGGCGCTGGGCCGGACAACCGTGCCGGACCGCTTCTTTGCCGCGCTGCGTCGTCGAGCGTGGACCGGCAACGTGTCGGGATTGTTGGCAACGATCGATGCTGCGCTCGATGTGGCCCGGCACCGGCCGTTGGAGGTCACCCATCTCCCAGCTCCGGTGGGTGGGACTCGCGCCGGGATCGGGGGCACGATTCAGCAGGCTGAGGATTCGGCGATTCGACGGGCGCTTGCGCAGGCGAATGGCAACCGAACGGAGGCTGCCGATCTGCTCGGCATCTCTCGAGCGACGCTCTACCGTCGCCTGCGCACCTACGGCATCGACTGAGCGTCCGTCATCCGGGCACCAGGAAATCGCACCTCGTCACCGGCGTGTTCGCCAGTTTCTGGCCGAGCGTGGCCAACGGGGCATCGATCAGTTCGGCCGCCGCGACGTAGGAGGCGTCGTAGCGAACCCGAACGTATCGAGCCCCTGTGACGCCCTCGCCCATCGAAGAGGCCTGGCACCTTTCCGCTCAAAAGGTGCCAGGCCTGTTCGGGTTGCAAAGGTGCCAGGCACCATCACGAGTGGAAGGTGCCAGGCATCATTGGTCACTTGGTGGAGTGGAGGCCGACCATGTTTCCTTCGGTGTCGGTGAAGAGGCTCACGAAGCCGTGCTCGCCGATGCTGAACTTGGGGCGCACGATCGAGCCGCCGGCGGCCTCGACTCGGCCCTGCTC
>CALBVR010000140.1 GCA_937969565.1 uncultured Acidimicrobiales bacterium
GCATCCCGACGACGTACAACACTGCTGCCGCAGCAAGCGTGGCCGACCGTCGGGTGTTGCCGGTGCGATAAGCCAGAAGCGCGGCGGCGCCGAGCAGTACGGGAGTGACAAGAAACGGCATCAGGAAACCGGGGTTGATGATGCGCAGGTTGATGTGTTGCATCGTTTGGACGTACGTGTGGTCGTCCACTCGCCGGGTACCGGGGATGACGGAAACCTGCCAGCCGTAGAAGGTGCCGGAGGCCAACGCGGTGGACACCAGCGCGGCGACGAGCACGACGTGTTCGGCGCTCATCGGAACGAACCTCCTTCAAACCGGAAGCTGCGGGCGCCGCTACCCAGCGGGTCGCGAATCAGGTCGAGGGTTCGCGCACCGGGGCCGAAGCTGTTGATCGTGCCCTTGGGTGTCATCTGGACGAAGCAGCCATCCTCCATTTCGAGTTCGCCATGGCCGGTGATCGAGCCGAGGTGACCGGCTGCGATGAGCACCCGCACCTCAGGCGCATCCATCTCGACGATGCGAGCGTTCGCCTGGAACTGGATGGTGAACGGCGGCCCGGCGGGCAGCCGTCGATACGGGATGCACACGCCGACTCGACCGTCGGCGGCAATGTTGCGGGCCTTACGGCTCGATCGGAGCGTGTGGCTCCAGAGCGAACCGTCGACGGCTTCGTAGATGACGCCGGCCGAGTGGCCGTGGCCGATCGGAGATGCGGTGCCGATCGTGCAGAACGACTTCCTGGCGATCGTGCGAAGGATCTTCTTCTGCAAGGCCTCATCCGCCTGGACGGCGGTGCCGGAGACCGGGGTTGGTGGGGTGTGTGTGTCCGTGGAGTTGTTCATGCCTCCACGATGACGATGCTCGGCCGGACGCTGAATCCCCGAATGTCTCCGGAGCTTGATCAGACGTCCGAAGTTTGTGGGGCTCAGGTTCGGGAGCCGATCACGCCGGGTCTTCGCACCCGGAAAGCACCTCATCCCCTGCGCCCGGCACGAACTGATCCCACTCGTTCTGTGTCAGGTCCCGGCCGGCGATCTCGCACGCCCGCTCGACCCAACGCTCGGGGTCAAGCGAGATGTTGAGGATCAGACCGGACGAGCTCACCCACAACGACTCCGAGGTCGAGTCGTACCAGGGTGACGGCGCAACTCGAGACCCAGAGCCGTTCCACAAGAGACCGGCCACGGTGCTCGTCTCGGGATCCCAGAGCCGAACGGTCCCGTCGAAACCGACAACGACGACCAGCTCACCGTTGCGAACGAAACCAACGCTTGCGATCCCATTTCCCTGGACGATCTCGGCAACCGACCCGGAATCGGGCTCGACAACCGCCACCCCCTGAAAGTCACCGAATCCCACAACGACGAGACGTCGGTTGGCGTGATCGAGTGACAGGGTTCGGACGTCCTTCAGCTCGGTCTGCGTTTCGGCAACGACGGACCCTGACGAATCCAAGGAAAACAACCGGCCATTCGCATCGAACACGAACATTCCGCCCTCCGGGGTCGGGTGGACCGACACAGCCGAACGAATCTCCACTCGATACAGGAGCGTCACTTCGCCCCCAGCAAGGCTCAGCTGTGCGACGCTCGTTGCTCCGTCGTCGTGCTCGAGCACCACGCCGAGGTGGTCCCCGTCGCGAACTGCGGCTTGGGGCGATGCCTCCAGTGCCAAGATCTCGACATCACCGTCCTCCGACCACCGCCCGATTCGACCGGTGGCGTCGAGCCCCAGGATTCCCGGACCGTACGGCCACACCAGGAGCGGCCGGAACGCGGACCCCGTCGGGTCGAACAGCGGAATCTCGGACCGTTCTCCTGACGTGAGATCGACGACAGTCGGGCGCACCCGGCCGTCCGGGTCCTGCGGGATGAAGGCAGCGACACCATCATCGATCGAAACGATCGCGTCAGCGGGCACCGGCCAGGCCTCCGCCACGAGGGCATTGCCATTCAAGTCCAGGACTTCCAACCGATCGCTCGTCGTGACGATCACCGCAGAACGGCCGGCCCGGTTCGCTCCCCAGACGACGTCGCGCAGGTCCGCAAGCGTCTCTTGCACCCCGAGTCGTCGATCCACCACCTGAATCTGCCCTGAGGAGAGAACCGTCAGGGAGCCATCGGCCTCGAGGGTGAGGCTGTAGGCATCGTTCCCAATGTTCAGCACGACCTCGGCGATCGGCTCGCCCGTGGTGAGATCGAAGGTGCGCATTGATCCGTCGAGGGTCAGGACCACCAGCTCGTTGCGTTGATCATCGACGACCAACTTTGAGGGCGGAACGGGCGTGTTCAGCTCGTGGACTACGTCGCCCGTGGAAGCGTCGACGACGACGGTGAGCCCGTCACCCTCCGCCCGATCGAATTCGCCTGTGCCAAAGGCAATCAAGGACTCGTCCGAGCTCGTACCCAACGCACCAAAGTAATCAACCAGCCCGATCGCGGGGGTTGTCCAGCGCCGGTCGCCGGTTGCCCCGTCAACCAGGACAAGTGCCGTGCTGTCACCTCGTATCTCCACGCCGGGAATCCCGCCATTCGACATGAACTTGAAGGGGAGGAATTGAACCGGATGCTCGACCGTCCGCTCGTGGTGAAACGCACCGTTGAACGGCCCGAACCACATCGTTCGGAAGTCCGGGGCCAACTCGACTCGCACGTCCAGCGCTTCATCCCCAAACCAGTACACGCACGACAGCGCAGCCGGTCCGTGGTCGGTCACCGTGCCGGAATCGAGGCTCCGGCGGAGCAGTCTTCCATCGACGACGACCTGTTCATGATCGCCATCGTGCGCGAGCGACCCGCCGGGGCAGTTCTCGTCTCCCAACGCGGCATACGCTGCGACGCGGTTCGCTGCCGCGCTCGAGCCGAGCGCATGCATCACTGCCTGCTGTGTCTCCGGAGTGTCCGATCGCCGGTTCGCCTCGAGTGCAAGCAACACGGACAGCGTCGGGTCATCGATCGCTGATGCCGCCGACCGGCTCACCACGGCGGCCAGATCGGCCTCGGCAGTGCGTGAAACCGCCCGCTGTTGAGCGGACCATGCGACGGCCCCGGCAACCAACGCAGCGACAAGCGCCACCCCGACCACAGCGACGAGGCGGCGGAGCCGGACCAACGTCGCCCGCTCCTCGTTTCGCTCCCGGTCGGCCACAGCGGATGACTCAGCCAGAAACTCAAGCGCCGTGGTGTCGAAACGCTCCGGATGGTGGTCGACAAGACCCCTTGCGCTCTCCAGGCGAGCACCTCGATAGACGTCTGACTCGACTCGGCCGGCCTCGTCCCAGACCCCTGCCGCTACCCCCGTCTCCTGCACCGTTCGCAACACTGCACGGTCGTCTTCGATCCAGGTGATCAGCCTCGGCCACTCGCGCAAGAGCGCCTCGTGTGCGACCTCGACGGTCGGCTCACGACTCTCCACATCCCGGTCGAACGCCAACAATCGGGCAGCACCAAACCGATCGAGGACGTTCGATGCCTCGGTGTCCTGCGCAAGCTCGGCAATCGGCACACGACGCCGAAGGTCGGCCGACGCCTCGAGAACGTTCGTCAGACGGCCGAAGAGGCGCCGAACCGCCGCTCTCTCCGTCGGAGCACACGCCGCGTAGATCGTCTCGGCCTGTGACGCCAACGCCCCGCTGATACCACCCAGCCGTTCGTAGTCCTCCGTGGTGAGCTCGGCACCGGTCCTGCGTTCGAAGAGATCCCAAAGCGCGTACTGAAGCAGTGGCAGCGGCGATGGTTCGCCATTCGTCTCTGCCGCGATCTGCGCCACCAGACCTGGAACGAATCGAACACCAACGGTGTCCGCAGGCCCAACGATGGCCTGTTCGAGCTCGTGCGCGGCCAGCGGTGTGAGATCGAGCGCTGTCTCCTTCAACAACGGAGCGAACCCCCCGTGTTCGAGCGGGCGGTGGTAGTAGTCGGCCCGGAGGGTGATCACCACGCGCACGGGGCTCGTGGGATCGGCGATCGCCACCGTCAGCGCATTCAAGAACTCCGCAGCCTCAGCCGCCCGGGTGTTCGTAAAGAGTTCTTCGAACTGGTCGATGACGAGCAGCACGGTTTCGTCATCGCTCCCGAGGCAACGGCGCACGCTCCGCAGGATCCCGCGGGGACCGTCGCGAAGTTGATCGAGCAGCGTGGCTGGCGGATTCACGGCGATTCGGAGCAGCGCGGCCTCCAGGGCTTCAAAGACGGAAGGACCCGGCACCATCGATGTTGTGAACCAGTCGGCGCTTCCGGGCAATGCTCCTTCGCGAAGCTGTGGGACGAGGCCGGCGCGCACCACCGACGACTTTCCCGAGCCCGACGGGCCGACGACAACCAGACACCGTGAACGCACCGACTCCTCGCCAAGCCGTCCCAACATTTCGCGGACCACCGACTCTCGGCCGAAGAACGTGAAGCGATCCGCATCGTCGAAGGCATACAGGCCGAGGTAAGGGTTCTCGATTTTCTCCCCATGGGCCGCGTCGTTCCGGCGAACCTCGGACGAATCGCCAACGAGGCCCCGAGAGAGCGCGTCAACGAACTCGAGCACGGTGGAGAACCGGTCCCTTGGATCGTGCGATGTCGCCCGGGCGACAGCATCGGAGATCTCTCCTGGCACGTCCGCCCGAAGTTCGCCAAGCGAGGGGAAAGGATGGTGGAGCCGCAATTGCACGAGCTCGTCGACAGACGCAGCAGCAGGGAAAGGCAAACCACCGACGAGACACTCGTGGAGAACGACACCGAGGCTGAAGATGTCGGCCTCGGGCCCGAGCCGCTCGCGCCGAACCTGTTCGGGCGATGCATAGGCCGGCGATCCGGGCGACAATGCCGCCTCGGGGCCGCTGGACCGCGACGCCTCAAGCGCAATGCCGAAGTCGGACAGATAGCTGTTCCCGAGATCGTCGAAGAGGATGTTCGCCGTCTTCACATCTCGGTGCACGATCCCCTGCGCGTGCGCCGCCGACAGAGCTCCACCGATCTGTCTCGCAAGCCGAACGGTCTCCGACACGGACAGCGGACCGTCATCCAGCCTTCGCTCCAGCGTCCCACCCTTCAGCCAACGCATCACGAGATACGCAGAATCCGGGTCGCGCCAGTAGTCGATCAGCGGAACGATGTACGGGTGCTCGATCCGAGCCACCAGGTGCGCTTCAGCCTCGAATCGGCGAATGAACTCCGGCTGGGTTGCGAGGTCGGAGCGGATCTCCTTCACCGCTACCTCTCGGTCGACCGACGGCTGCGTACCTCGCCAGACTTTCGCGAACGCACCGCTCCCTATCTCTTCGAGCAGCCGATACCCGCGGAGTGGCCGGCCGGCCGTCTCGACATCGAGCGATCCATCCCCGCGGAGCATCGCTGTCTCCAGCTCACGCAGTTCCGGAGAGGGGTCCAGTCCGCTCTCGTCCGCCAGCCGGCGGCGAAAGCCGTCGATGACCCGCAGCCCCTCCGTGGTCCGTCCACTTCGGTGCAGCGCAAGCGCGTGCTGTCGAGCCGCCCGCTCGCGCAGGGCGTGCTCCGAGGTGAATGCGGCCAACTCCCCCGTGATCTGTGTGTGCCGACCCAGCGCAAGAGCGGCCTCCCACCGCTCTTCGAACATCTCCAGCCGGTCCACTTCCAACTGTTCGATCTCCGCCCGTGCCCAGGGAAGATCCTCCAGCTCACGGAACGGCTGGCCTCGCCACATTCCGAGCGCCGTATCCAACAGCGAGAGTGCCGAGAGCGGGTCCTCGCCGGCTCGGGCGACCCGAGCCGCTTCACGAAGCTCCGAGAAGTGCTGGTGCTCGACCGCGTTCGACGGAGCCGCCAAGCGATATCCCGACGCCTCTGTCTCGATCCACTCCTTTGCACCGTCGGGGAAGGACTGGCGCAGCCGAGACACATAGGTTCGCAACGCCGGGGCCCCGGCCTCTGGGCGATCCTCGTCGGTCCACAGATTCTCGTGGAGCCAATCGATTGTGGCGACGGAGCCGACCCGTATGGCCAGCAACGCCAACAGACGTCGCTGTCTCGGCCCGCCCACGCTCACCGGTTCGTCCGTGAACAAACCCACGCCGCCAAACACCCGAACGTTCACCGCTGTTGCAGGCCCACCTGCGTTGGTCATGTTCTGGATCCTCCCGCTGCTCTCCAGAATGCTCGTCCGAGAGCATTACAAGCACATCACAACATCAAGAACGTTGAAATTGCGGACGTTCTCGCCGTTGTAAGGCCGTTGTGATGTTCTGAAATCGTCTCGTGATGGCCGTCCTCGAGCGTGTCCTCCAGCGCCAATCGGGCGGAACACAGGAGGACATCATGACGAAGATTCACGCACACCTCGGAGGCAGCCGCAGGAGGCGAGCGAAGCTCAACAGGCCGCTCGCGATCGCATTTGTCGTTGCCATGCTGGCGAGCGCCTGCAGCAGCGACAGTGGCGCAACCGAGGCCACAGACGACCAGCCGTCCACGGCAGCGGCTGAGACGACGACCTCCGCGTCCACCCCTGACGACGAGTCGAGTGAAGACGACACACCTGGCCTGCCGGCTGGCTTCGCTCCGTGCGGAGATGGCGCCGAGTGTGCAGTGTTCGAGGTGCCGATCGACTACGGCACACCCGATGGGCCCTCCACCGAGATTCACGTGACCCTCCACGAGGCGCGTGGTGAGCGCATCGGCGCCATCTTCCTCAACCCGGGCGGCCCCGGCGGATCGGTGGAAGACATGGTCAAGGGAATCAGCAACTTCGGCCCATCGCCGCTCAGCGATCGCTTCGACATCGTCGGAGTCGACCCACGAGGCACCGGGAAGAGCACGCCAGTGCCGTGCAACGACAACTGGATGGACGACGTGGAGCGCGGCATCTCGGTCGAAGACGGACTCGTCGACGACATCGACGCCTTCCTCGAGGACTTCGACGAGATGGCCGCCACCTGCGAGGAGCGGTACGGAGTCGACTACCTGGCGTCCCTCACGACCGAAAACGCCGCTCGCGACATCGAGACGGTCCGGATCGCGCTTGGAGGAGAACCGCTGAACTACCTCGGCTACTCCTACGGGACAGCGATCGGCTCGGTGTACGCCACGCTGTTCCCAAACTCCATCCGGTCGATGGTGCTCGATGGTGCCGTACCAAACGCACCAGCTTCGAACACCGTGGAGCTCCGCGGTGAAAACCTCGAACAGGCGCTGCTGCAACTCGATCGCTCCTGCGAACTCTGGGAGGCCTGCCCGGTCGGCGACAACGGTCTGCTCGACTCGATCGAAACCGTTCGAGACCAACTCCGCGCCGGGGAGTCCCTCGAGCCTCTGTCGCTGCTCACGTTTGAAAGGGCCGTTGGGCTGATGGTGGCCGTCCGGCCGGCGATGCAGGATGTCGCCCAAGGAGTCGCCAATGCGCTCGACGGCGATGGTGGGCTTCTCCACGACATCGGCAGCAGCCAGCTCACCCCCATCGAGGACGGTGGCTATGCAGAGGTCACCCGCGTGGGTGCTGCGATCATCTGCGCCGATGGATGGGAGTTGGAGTCCGCAACCGCCGACGAGATCCTCGATCAGGCCGAGACGACCGCTGCTGCGTTTCCCAACCTCGGACCTGGTTGGGAAACGCCATGCGATCGCTGGCCTGTCACCGGTGAGGGCATCATGCCGGCCGCCTACTCCGGCGACACACCGTTGCTGGTCGTCGGCACGACGGACGACGCCATCACTCCGTACGAGTGGAGTGAGCAGTTGGCGGACGAGCTCGGCCCGAACGCAACGCTGCTGAGCTGGAACGGTTCGGACCACACGGTGGCCTTCACCGGTGCCAGTCGTTGCATCGACGACGCCGTGCTCGCCTACCTGACCGAGCTCATCGTTCCGGATCCCGGGACGACATGCGTGTTGCGAGGCCTCATGGGAATCGGACACAACGAGGTGGCGCCGATCATCATCGACCGGATCACTCCGGGCAGCCCGGCGGAAGCCGCCGATCTCCGTCTCGGCGACATCATCATCTCCGAGGACGGCACCGTGCTCGAGACCGTCGACGACTTCGTGATCGGCGCTGCTGGAGATGTCGTCGAGCTGGAGATCGAGCGGGATGGCGAGACCATGACCGTCCAGGTCCTCCGAGGCACTCCGGTGTGGGAGCTGTGGCGAACCGACGAGGCTGGCTGAC
>CALBVR010000141.1 GCA_937969565.1 uncultured Acidimicrobiales bacterium
GAATCCGAGCTTGCTGTTCTGAGCGACCCGGAGGAGTCCGCCCGGCAGGTGCGGGAACTCGAGATGCAGAAGGAGCGGGCGCAGAATCTGCGGAACCAGGCGGCTCGTTGGCAGCAGTCGCTCTCCGACGGCACGACCGACCTGAACTCCGATGTCGAACACGATCTGCGGGCCCGCTTCCGCGAGATCGTGAAGGACGCCGAGGCGGCGATCGAGGCGAACGATCCGGCGAAGACCTGGGACGACTTCAGCGCGTGGCTCTCCGATCGAGTGAACACTGCGATCGTGCAGAACTACACCCTGTTGCATCAACGCTCGGTTGAACTGGGGGAGCGGGTCTCGTCACACTTCGATGCCGACCACCGCGCCATCACCGATCGACTCGAGATCTCGGACCCATCGGCGTTCCGGACGGCGCCGGAATTCGACGACTCCGGAATCGCGGAGAAGAAGGGCGCGCTCGGCAACAGCTTCACGCTTCTGCGTGGTGGCATGGGCGGCATGGTCATGGTGGGTGTGCTCGGCGCCGCCGCGCCGATCGCCCTGGCCGCATGGGTGGCCCCGGCAGTCGCCGGCATCGTCGGCCGAAAGACGCTCAAGGAAGAGCGCGACCGGGCCCTCACCCAGCGTCGGTTGCAGGCCAAGCAGGCGGTTCGCAAGTACACCGATGAAGCGCAGTTCGTGGCCTCCAAGGAGGCTCGGGATGCGCTTCGGCACGTCAATCGGCAGCTGCGGGATCACTTCATGGAGCGGGCGGAGGAACTCAGCACCTCCACGTCGGAGTCCCTGGCAGCGGCACAGCAGGCATTGCGGTCCACCCAGGAGTCACGGGACAAGCGCAAGAAGATCGTGCAGAACATCCTCAATGAGATTCCCAAGGTTTCGGCCCAGGTCGAGGCGATCGGAGCTGCCGGATGAGTGAGATGCCACGACGCTCCGCCCTGTTGACCGAGGTTCTGGACCTCGGACGGCAGATTTCGACGGAGGTCCCATCATTGGCGCCGGAGCTCGCCGAGATCTCCGACCGGGCGGAACAACCGCTTCGTGTGGCGATCGCCGGCAAGGTCAAGGCCGGCAAGTCGACGTTGCTGAACGCCCTTGTCGGCGATGAGCTCGCCCCGACCGACGCAGGCGAGTGCACCAAGCTCGTCACCTGGTATCAGCACGGGCTCGTCTACCGGGTCGAGATGACCGGCCGGGACGGCACCTCCGAGCAGCTCCCGTTCGAACGGGAGGACGGTGCGATCGACGTCGAGCTGGGCGATCGAGACATCTCGAAGATCGAACGGCTCACGGTCGAATGGCCGGTCAAGACCCTGGAAGAGATGACCCTCATCGACACACCGGGCATCGCCTCGGTTTCGACGGACATCTCCGCCCGCAGTCACAGTTTCCTGGCGCCCGACGACGAGAAGTCCACGCCTTCCGATGCCGTCATCTACCTTCTGCGGCACCTGCACGCGACCGACGTGTCGTTTCTACACAGCTTCCACGAGGACGAATACGCACAGCCCTCGCCCATCAACTGTGTTGCCGTCCTTTCACGCGCCGACGAGGTCGCAGTGGGTCGTCTTGACGCGATGAGCTCGGCCGCCCGCATCGCCCGAAGGTACGGCGAGGACCCGCGGCTGCGGCGTCTGGTGCAGACCGTCATCCCTGTGGCCGGACTCCTCGCCCAGGCCGGGACTGGCCTGCGCGAGCTCGAATACCGGCGACTGGTGAAGCTGGCGGAAGCGGCAGAGTCCGAAACCGATCGACTGATGCTGACGACGGACCGGTTCGTGAACGCACCGACGGAAGTCGGCCTCGACGAGGCGCAGCGCCGTGCGCTGCTGCACCGTCTCGGGCTCTTCGGCGTTCGGCTGGCCGTCCACTCGATCCGAACCGGCGATGTCGGGTCCACTGCGGGCCTTGCGTCGATGCTGCGGGTGGAGAGCGGTATCGATCAGCTCCGCGGCACGCTCTTCGACGTCTTCGGTGCTCGGCGAGACACCTTGAAGGCCCGGTCGGCGCTGCTCGCAATGCAACGACTGGTGGCCGAACATCACACCTCGGACGCGCTCGATGCTCGTATTGAGCGCACGATCGCGGGTGCGCATGAGTTCACCGAGCTGCGCGTGCTCAACGACATCCGCTCCGGAAGTCTCGCCATCTCCGGGGACGGGCTTGCCGAGTTGGAACGGCTCCTCGGCGCTTCCGGTACCCAGGTCAATCGGCGTTTGGGGTTGCCGGAGGATTCCGGTCCCGACAAGCAGAAGGCGGCCGTCCTCGAAGAACTCGGAAAGTGGCGCGAGCGGGCGGAGAGCCCGTTGTCCCCTCGTCCGATGGCTTCGGCCGCGCGGGTCGCGGTGCGCACCTGCGAAGGGCTGTTCGCAACGATCGCTGCCGGCTGAACCTCAGCGACCGAGGTCGCTGCGCAGCGCCGCCAGAAAGGCGGCCCGCGGTACTCCTGTTGCGTCCAGCTTGCGTCGAATGTGCGACACGTGGTGCTCCACCGTTTTGGCGGAGATGAACAATCGGGAACCGATCTCCTTGTAGGAGTGTCCGTCGAGGATCAGCTCGGCAACTTCGATCTCCCGGTCGGAGAGGCCGGATGGGCTCGCCGTTTCCGTTCCACTCGGGCTCGAGGTGGTACCCCGAAGTTCCCGTGCGTGGTTCAGCAGGTCCTTCGCTTCCGCTGCGTTCTGCATGCGAATGGCAGCCTGGCCGACGAGGTGGGCGGCCTCCCACTGGTAGCCGTTCGTCTCGAGCTCGGCTGCGGCCGCCTTCACATCGACCACGGTGCAGCGCTCCTCGAACACCTCGACCCAGGTCGTGGCCGCCGTGATGAGCGGATCGAGCCGGGACCCGACGGGGCCGAGTTCCTTCAGTTCGGTTGCGGCCTCGGTCGCCATCTCCAGATCCCGGGTGGCCGCTGCCGTCTCGATCCGAGACCACAGGTAGCGGGCCGTCCAGAGTGGGGGAGCGCCGGCGTCGGCGAGGAATCGCAGCACACGTTGGCGCAGCGTCTCGGCCACGGTCCGGGAACCGAAACGAGTCGCGAGGATCAGCAGCTCGTTGGCGGCGTCGAACGTCAGCGCATCGATCGGAGCCAGAGCGACGACCTGGCGAAGCTTGTCGAGCACGGCGGAGCTGGCAG
>CALBVR010000142.1 GCA_937969565.1 uncultured Acidimicrobiales bacterium
CCCAGCAGACATTGTTCGATCTCGTCGACCACACGGTCGGCGTCCCCCGCCCACCAGTAGCCGTCGTCGCCTTCCAACTCGACGAGCGACGCATCGTCCATCCGATCGGCGAGCCAGCGGGCGCCCTCGATCGGCCAGTACTTCGCGTCCTTGCGGTGAACGATGAGGGTTGGTGCGGCGATGGAGGGAACGATGCTCCGGACGTCGAGCTCACCGAGCATCTTCATGAGCGCCAGGCCGGCCGCAGGCGACGCCTGTTGGCGTCTCGAACGTGCATACCACTCTCGCCACCACGGATCGTGTGCCGTGGCGCTGATGAGTCCTTCACCGCCGTCACCGGACTCCCAGAGATGAAGAATGCCCTCGAGGTCCGGCCGCCATTCTTCGCGGGTGTAGCCGTACGGATAGTCCGGTGGATCGGCCACCAATTTCGGCCCGGTGTTCACCAGGATGAGCGCATCGGTGCGCTCCGGGAGACTGGCTGCGTACATCATCGCTATTGGTCCGCCCTCGTGGGCACCGAGGATGACCGGCCGATCGGCTCCGGCTGCGTCGACGACTGCGACGAGATCCCGGACCCAGAGTTCGGGTGTGGCGATCCGGCTTCGGTCTCCATGGCCGGACAGGCCGATGCCACGCTTGTCGAAGCTGATGACACGAGCGAATGACGCAAGCCGGTTCAACCGACTCGCGATCGCGGGGACCTCCCACCGAGCTTCGAGCGGCGTGGACCATTCGTCGACGAGCACGAGGTCGATCGGTCCGTCGCCGACCACCTGATACGCGATGTCGAGGCCATCGACCGAGACATATCGAACCGGGTGCGCCATCGCCCCACGCTAACGGCTGGGCGCGGCGGGTCCGGACTACGTCCGTCACACCGCCCGGTGTACCCTCTCCGGATCACCTGGACCGGAGGGACCGATGACGCTTCTCGATTGGCATGCCGAGCGTGCTGACCTCACCGGTGCCGCCCTCCTCGATCGAGCTCCCGAATCCGCCGGTATCGATCTTCGAGCGGTTCGGGCGTATCGCCTGGCCTCTGTTCGACGGGAGATGGCGGCCCGAAACATCGATGCGGTCATCCTGTCCGACGCGGTCAACATCCGGTACGCGACCGGCACGCGGAACATGCAGATCTTCTCGAGCCGCAACGCCCCAGCCCGCTACCTCCTACTCACACAGAACCGCTCGATCCTCCACGAGTTCACCGGGTGTGAACATCTCGCCGAAGGCTTTGAGACCGTCGACGAGGTTCGCGCGTCCTCCACCGCCAGCTACTGCGCCGCCGGTCCGGACATCGCAAACCGGGAGCGGGCCTGGGCTGAGGACATTGCCGACACGGTTCGAGAACTCACGGGCGACTCCCCCACAGTCGGCATCGAACGAATGAACGCCGGAACGGCCATCGCTCTCGCCGCAACCGGAATTCGCGTCGTGGACGCTCAGGAGCCAGTCGAGATGGCGCGCGCCATCAAGTCCAACGAGGAGCTGAAGTGCATCCGTGCGTCGCTTCGGGCCACCGAGGTGGCCGTCGGCAAGCTTCGGGACGCGATCGAACCGGGACTCACCGAGGCCGAGCTCTGGTCGGTCCTTCACCGGTCGGTGATCGAGCAGAACGGCGACTACTGCGAGACCCGCCTTTTGAGCGCTGGTGCTCGGACGAACCCCTGGTTCCAGGAGACGTCGAGTCACGTGATCCAGCCGAACGTGCTCATCGCACTCGATACGGACGTGGTTGGATGCCACGGCTACTACTCCGATTTCTCGCGAACGTTCCATGCCGGTCCCGATCGGCCCACCGAAAACCAGAAGACCCTCTATCGGCTCGCTCACGAGCAGGTCCACCACAACATGGGCGTGCTCGAGCCGGGTATGACGTTTCGCGGATACGCCGACCGAGCGTGGAACATTCCGGACCGCTACCACAAGCATCGCTACTACCTGTCCGCTCACGGAAACGGAATGACCGGGGAGTACCCGTACCTGTACCACCATGCCGACTATCCCGACGCCGGCTACGACGGCACGATCCTGCCCGGCATGACGTTGTGCGTGGAGAGCTTCATCGGCGCCGACGATGGCGGGGAGGGCGTCAAGCTCGAACAACAGGTGTTGATCACCGACGCCGGCGTGGAGCTCCTCTCCGAGTTCCCCTTCGAAGACGACCTGCTCCACTGACATGACCGCACCATTTCCACTCGACACCATTCGGGCGATGCCGAAGGCGGAGCTGCATGTGCATCTCGAGGGCACGGTGGACGCGACAACGCTGCTCATGTTGGCGGAACGCCACGGCGTCCAACCGCCGGCGGAAGACGTCGAAGGCATCGACGAGTGGTACCGCTTCGATGGCTTCCCGATGTTTCTCGAGCGCTACTTCACTGTGCTCGGCCTGCTTCGGACACCGGACGACTTCCACCTGGTTGCCGAGCGCTATCTCACAACGGCATCTGAGCAGGGCGTTGTCCACACCGAGTTTCACGTGTCCGCCACCGGCCACATCGTCGAGAACAGCAAGGAGTGGGGGCCGATCCACGACGGCATCGTCGCCGGGTGCACGGCAGCGGCCACAGCCACCGGCATGTCCTGGGCGCTCATTCCGGACATCTCACCGCACCTGGCCGCCACCGATTGCCTCAATGCCATGACGACGGTCCTCGCACACGACAGGAGGCATCTCGCAGCGATTGGCATGGGCGGCCCAGCCGACACGTGGACCACCGACGACTTTGTGCCCATCTTCGACCTGGCCCGAAGCGCCGGCATCCCGGCGGTCTCGCACGCGGGCGAGCACGGCGGCGCCGAGGAGGTCCGTTTCGCCGTCGAGGAGTTCGGTGCGGTCCGAATCCAACATGGCATCGGTGCGGCGCAGGACCCCGACGTCCTTAAGTTGCTGGTGGATCGCGACATCGCCTGCGATGTCTGCCCCGGCTCGAACCTGGCGCTCGCCGCCGTCGGATCTGCAGCGGAACATCCGCTCCCGACGATGTTGGCGGCCGGAGTCACCATCACGCTCGGGTCCGACGACCCGCCGATGTTCCAGACCAACCTGCTCGACGAATACGAGCGAGCCTGGCGTTGGGCCGACCTCGACATCGATGACGCCCGTGGGCTCTGTCGAAACTCCCTCGAACGAAGCTTCGCTTCGCCCGAGCAGATCGCGAGCTGGGTGGCCATGCTCGACGAGGGCTGACGGATGTCCAGGACCGTCTTCGGATCCTGCCCGCTGGACTGTCCGGACGCGTGCGCCTGGGAAGTCATCGTCGACGACGGCGGCGCTCCCGTCCGGCTCCGTGGACGGTCCGATCATCCGTTCACTGCGGGCGGCTTGTGCCCGAAGGTCAATCCGTGGCTGAAACACGCGTCCGACGAGTCGCGACTGCTCGAGCCGATGCGCCGGTCGGGGCCGAAGGGGTCGGGCCGATTCACGACGATCAGCTGGGAGTCGGCCATCGATGAGCTGGCCGAGCGCCTTCACTCCGTCATCGACCGCCACGGCGGCGGCGCCGTCTGGCCGTTTCACGGCACGGGCAACCTCGGTTGGCTCCAGGGCAGCAACGGCGCCGGCCGCGTGTGGACCCGGATGGGGGCGGCTGCGCACAACATGAGCATCTGTTCGGTGGCGGGCAACGTCGGAATGACTCATACGGTCGGCCAGGGCGACTGGATGGACGCCGAGGAGTTCGCACACTCCGGACTGGTGCTGGTGTGGGGATCGAACACGCTGGTGACGAACCGCCACCTCTGGCCATTCATCGAACAGGCCCGCGAGCGAAACGGGGCTCCCTTGGTCGTCGTCGATCCGATTCGGACGAGAACAGCCGAGCGGGCCGACCTGCACATCGCTCCCCAACCGGGTACCGATGCCGTCCTTGCGCTCGGCATCTCGGCGGAGCTCATTCGGCGGAAGCTCACCGACGAGCGATTCATCGTGGAGCGGACGATCGGATGGGAGGAGTTCGCGTCGAGCGTGCAATCGCTCACGCTCGAACGGACGGCAGAGATCACCCGGGTTCCGCAAAAGGCCATCGACATGCTGATCGATCTGCTCTCGCATCGGCGACCGCTCGGTCTTCGCGTCGGTCATGGAATGCAGCGCCACGCATACGGAGGCCAGGCGATGCGCGCCATTGCATGCATTCCCGCGGTCCTCGGAAGCTACGACGAGGTGGGCGGCGGCTCGCTCTATTCCGGCTCCGCGCTGCACAAGGGCTACAACCTCGAGAAGAGTCGTCGCCACGAGCTCGGCGCCCGACCGCGCACGCTCGCGATGACCAACCTCGGTCGGAACCTTCTGCAACTGACCGATCCTCCGGTCGACGCGCTGGTCGTCTGGGGAGCGAACCCGATGGTCTCCAATCCGGAGACGACACTCGTTCGGCGCGGCCTCGAGCGTACGGACCTCTTCACGACCGTGATCGACATCCATCACACCGAAACGGTCGATTTCGCCGATCTGGTCCTGCCGTCCACGATGCAACACGAGCAATACGAACTCAACGACTCGTACAACCACCGCCGTCTCGCACTCAACACGCCTGCGGTCGAGCCGGCGGGCGCCTGCCTGCCGCACACGGAGATCTTTCGCAGACTCGCGGTGGCGATGGGCTTCGACGAGCCCGAGCTTCAGGCGAGCGATGCCGAGCTGATCGATGACCTTCTCGACGTTGAGGCCTTCCGCTCGGCTGGTGTCACGAGACGTCGGTTGCTCGAAGAAGGACACCTGCCGCTACCGCAGCGGCCTGCTCCTGCGAGTCGCCCCTTTCGCACGAGCTCCGGACGTTTCCAGTTCGCGAGTGAGGACGCGAAACGCCAGGGTCATGGGAGCGTCCCACAACCCGGATCGGCCGTGGAGGCCGCATCACCGGAGAGCGGATGGCTGGCCCTCATCGCCGCCGCCAGCGAGCACCACGTCAACAGCACCTTCGCCGGCACGACTCACACACGAGATCGAACCACGGTTCCCGCCGTCACCGTCCACCCCGACGATGCGGAGATCGCCGGAGTGATCGGTCATCGTGTCGTGCAGGTCCACAATCAACGTGGCGCATTCGAGGCTCGCTTGGACGTGAGCGACGTCGTGCGACCAGGCGTCATCGCGACTACCAAGGGTTGGTGGCATCACCCCATCAACTCGACGACGCACGAGCGC
>CALBVR010000143.1 GCA_937969565.1 uncultured Acidimicrobiales bacterium
ACAATCTTGTAAGCTGTTGCCAGGTAGTGATTGGGCGACGGACGGTCGCTTACCACGATTCGGCCCAACCACTTCACCGAATAGGCGCCGATCCAACCGGGAACCACGACCCGAACGGGGGCGCCGTGCGCCGGCGACAGCGGGGCGCCGTTCATCTCCAGTGCCACGATGGTGTCCGGGTGCAACGCCTTGTCGGCCGGCATGCACATCTTCGGGGCTTCACCTTCGATGTTCTGGTCGTCGATGCCGCTCGGGGCAACCCACTCGAGTGCGTGGTTTGGCGACGCGAGTGCGATCACGTCGGCGAGGCGTGGGCCCCGCCAGCTCGCCATTCCCATCGCACCGAGCGTCCACTGCGTGTCGGCGTCGATCGGCGGCGCAGTGTGGCCATCCACCAACTCATAGAGTCGCCGCCCGTTGCCCGCGCACTCGAGCCAGGCATCGAGATCGTGGTGGGGGAGCGCCCGCAGATCCTCGATGGTGAGGTCGATCGGGGAGTCGGCGGCAGGCCCATCGATCGTGATCGACCACGTGGCGTCGGCACCGACTGCGGGTGTCTCGGCGACGCTGCACACGAAGAAGCGGTCGACGCCGGTCTGTTCCACACCGAGGTCCATGGTCTTCGGTTCGAGGCTCCGCTTGAGGGCGGTGAAGTCGGCGGGGTTCTTGGCGTGGGAGGTCACGATGCTCCGTTCAGTTCGCTCCGATGATCATGCCTGACGAGGGAAGAACCAGGCGAACACGGCGAACTGGATCCCGTAGAGGGCGGCGCCAACCAGGAACAAGGTGTGCATCGAGGACAACGCCTCGCTCGAGGTTTCGGCGCCGGCGGTGAGAGAGAACCCCATCGCGACACCCGCGGCGACACCCAGTTGGAAGATCGTCGTGCGGCCCGCACCGGCCATGCCGAACTGTGCGGGCGGAATCTCGCTCATCGCCGCCGCGACCAGCATCGAGAAGCTGCATCCGGCGGCCACCCCGATCAGCAGGTTCGGGATGAGCAGCTCGACGATGTAGTCCGGCGTCCCATCGAACACGACCCGTTGGAGCAGCAGCCCGGCCATTCCGGCGAACCCGCCGATCGCGAGAATGGGTGCAGCGCCGATTCGTTCCGCGACGTGGCCGGCTCGCATGGAAAAGACCATTGCGACCAGTGGTCCCGGCGCAATCGCGAACCCGGTGCGAAGCGCCGACCAACCCCACTCCTCCTGGATGAAGGTTGGCATGGTGACCAGCCAACTGAAGAAGGCCATCACGAACAGGACCGTGAGCGCATTGGCGATGGCGTACGTCCGAATCGAGAACAGATCGAGGTCAAACAATGGGTTCGGGTGGCGTCGTGATCGGACGAGGAACGCAACGACCATGCCGAGACCGATGACGATGGCGCCGACCATCAGTGGCGATCCGACGCCGAACGACTCCGCTTGCACGACGCCGAGCAGCACCGCGCCGATGCCGAGCGAGGCCAACGGCACGCCGATCACGTCCACTCGTGCCGGAACGTCGGGAAGCCGGCTTTCCTCCAACCAACGTGAACCGACGATCGCCGCCACGACCGCCACCGGCACATTGATGACGAAGATCGAACGCCAACCGAGTGCCTCGACCAACAAACCGCCGAGCGACGGTCCGAGCGCTGCAGCCAGAGCACCCATCGCACCCCACACCCCGATGGCGGAGGGGCGTTTCTCGGGTGGGAACGCCGACAGGAGCAACGCCAACCCGGCCGGGTACTGGATGGCTCCGCCGATCGACTGCAACACCCGCGATCCGATGAGTACCGGTGCGGACCAGGCCACACCCGCAAGCATCGAACCGGCAGCGAAGGCGAGGAGTCCGATGAGGAAGACCTTCTTGCGTCCAGCGTTGTCTGCCCACCAGCCGGACAGGAGCAGGAGGGATGCCACGCCGATGTTGTACGCCGTGATCACCCACGACAGCGTCGCCTCCGAGGTGTCAGGGAACGCCTCCTGGATCTGCGGGAACGCCAACGCGATGATCGTGATCTCCAAGCTCACCATGAACACGGCGGCTGAAGTGATGAGCAGCGTGCGTTGTCCGAGCTTGGTGTCGTTCACCTGTCGAACGTAGTCCCGAGCCTTCAGCAGCGACAGGCGGAATGACCCAATTCACTCCAGTTGATGGCAGAGCACACCGACCATTCGGGTGTGGACCCTGACACCCGCTCTCGACCGCGCCTGCCGTGGTGGCTCCCGGTGGCGCTGCTCGCCCCGGTACTCGCCCTGATCGGATTCATCGGCTTGGGCGACGAAGCCCCGGTGGATCTCTACACCGACGATCTCGGTGCCGCAGCGGAGGTTGCCGTTGTCGCACCCGCCGCAGCATCGCCCGAAACGACCGTTGCGCGAGCGTCGACCCGGGCGGGAGCAGACGAACCGGGAGCGGCGACATCCGTTTCCGATTCAGCAGCCGTCTCCAACGACGACGAAGACGTGGAGCCGACGGCTCCGGCATCCGCAGTTGCCAGCGGGAACATCGCCATCACGCCCGAAGCCGACACGCCGACCGCGAGCACCGCCCCGGCGGCCGAATCATCCGCTCCGGTCGTTTCCACCCCC
>CALBVR010000144.1 GCA_937969565.1 uncultured Acidimicrobiales bacterium
CGGAAGGCCGACGATTTGCGGGCGGTGATCGACGACTACATGGCCTCCCGATAGCTGGGCCAGACGCCTCAATTTCGGAACTTCGGGATCGTCACACCGCCAGGTGACGTACCTACATGCACATGGCGGGCCGGTCGGACCCACCGCTGGCCGGTCCGCCACCTCTCTCCAAACCTCCCGCCCGCTACTCCAACGCAGCGGCGAGCCGGGCGAGCGTCTGCTCCATTCCCGCCCGGTTGTGCGTCGCACGGTCCGCGACTCCAGAGATCTGGGCGCTCCGTTCCAGCGACTCGGGCGGCCGCAGGTCCTGCGTGGACTCGGTGACGAGGCAGCCGCCATCGGTCGCTTCGATCTCGTAGCGCCACTTGGAGAACACGAATCCTCGGACCGAGCAATCGAAGCGGAACCGCTCATTCTCCACGAGCTCGACGATCTCAGCGTCGATCGACCATTCCTTGTCGCCGTTGCGATTGTGCCCCGTGAACACGGCGCCGACCGCTGCTTCCGTGGCACCGTCCTTCCATTCCGCTCGCACCGTCTCGGGCGACCACTCCCCCATACGGGTGATGTCCGTCAACGCAGCGAACACCGCCTCGGGTGGCGCAGCAATGGCTCGGGAAACGGTGACGTCAGGCTCCATACGGGCGGAGCGTAGTGGACGGCCGTCGAGCGGTGTTCAACGATGTGCGGTTTCGATGATCCGTCGCTGTACCGCACGGATCGGGACAGTCGACCCGGTTCGCTGGGCAAGGCCGAGGCAGGCGTCAGCGAACTTGATCGTGTGATCGTCGAGCGACGCCGCTGCGGCGGTTGCAAGATCCTCCCCGACCGTCCACGTGCGCCCGTCGACCGCAGGCCCGTCGTCGAAGCCGACGACGGCCGCTGCCACGAACCCGGCGACCGACGCCGCCAATTGCGCCTGATCACGGGGCCGGAGGTGGGGCACCAGCACACGGGCCATCGACGAGACGGTCACTCCGTGCAGCAGCGTGAAATTGGCCAACCCGTCGTTCGCGAGGTACCGGCCGGCTGCCGCAAGTGCGAGCTGGTCGAGGATGTCCGGCACCTGGCCGGCCGAGTCCAAACGAGCCACCTGTTCCACGAACCCGGACATTCGAGCCGCCTTGCCGAGTGTGACCGTCAGCAGACCGTCCACGCGCTCCTCAAGCGGAAGACGAGGCAGTTCGTCGTACCAGGCCGGCAATGGCGTGGACCCCGTGAGCGCCGAGGGTGCGGGGAGCAGCTCGTCCCCCGCCTGCCAGTAGCCCACCGCGGCAGACAGTTCGGTCAACAGCACCTCCGGCACCACGCCGGAGTGGGCCGCCACTCGTTCGATGGCCCGAACCGCATGCGCCGTCCGCAAGAGCCCGTGGCCGGCGTGCTTACCGGCGGAAGCCACGAGATCGGGGAGTCGGTCCGCCAGCCAACCACGCACCGGCCCGACCACCGGATCCGCTGGCGCCCCCGATCGCAGCCGAGGGACATAATCGGCGAGGAACACCGGTATGACCTCCGGCTTGCCGAGCGACACGAGCGCCTCCACAGCCATCGGACCGTGATTCGACAGCCCGCCGCCGTAGGTGTGACGCGTGGATTGCAGTTCGCCGATGGCGTCGAGGAACATCTGGTCGGTTGTCGTGGTGTGCATACTTCGGTTGTACGACTTCAAGTGCACTTGAAGTCAAGAGGTCTCCCGAAATTTCGTTCGGCCGCCACCGTCTCCCGGCTCGGAGTATTCGTCGCTCGAGCGTGCCCGCCTGGACCGCCTGATTCGGAAGGAGCCTGGCACCTTTTGACCGAAAAGGTGCCAGGCCCCTTCGCGCGTCCAACGTGCCAGGAACGATTCTGCCTGTGGCAGAAACGCATCTGAGCGTCCCCAAACGCACGCATGCTTCGGCATGACACCTGCTGCACATGACCCCATCGGGCGCCTCCTCGAACGGCGCATCCTGCTCCTTGGTGAGGACGTGAGCGACGAGAGCGCAAACCGTCTCGTCGGCCAACTCCTCATGCTCAGTGCCGAAGACCCCGAGAGCGACATCTGCCTGTTCATCAACTCGCCGGGTGGGAGCGTGATGGCCGGCCTCGCCGTGTACGACACCATGCAGCTCATCCCCAACGACGTCGCCACCGTCGCCGTCGGCTTCGCAGCCAGCATGGGCCAGGTCCTGCTGTGCAGCGGAACGGCCGGAAAGCGCTTCGCCCTGCCCAACGCACAGGTCGTCATGCACGAAGGGTCAGCCGGCCTCGGCGGATCCGCGGCCGACGTCGAAATCCAAGCCGCCAACCTGCTCGCCACCCTCGACCGGATGCGAGGCATCATCGCCCGGCACACCGGCCACACGCTCGACGAGGTGATCGAGGACGTCGGACGCGACCGCTGGTTCGACGCCGAACAGGCGCTCGCCTACGGGTTCGTCGACCACATCGTCTCGTCGATCGACGACATCATCCCCCACCGCCCCGTCCGCCAGGTCGGCCTCCTCGGCTCCGCCGCCACCACGACGGCAGGTGCCGCATGAGCAGCTACACCATTCCGACCGTTGTCGAACACACACCGAAGGGCGAGCGGGTCGCCGACGTCTACAGCCGCCTGCTTTCCGATCGAATCATCTTCATCGGCACCCCGATCGACGACGGTGTCGCCAACGTCGTCGTCGCCCAGCTCCTCCACCTCGCCTCCGAGTCGCCCGAGCAGGACATCTCGCTCTACCTGAACTCGCCCGGAGGGTCGTTCAGCGCAGCGCTCGCCGTCTACGACACGATGCAATTCGTTGCCCCCGACGTTGCGACGCTGTGCGTCGGCCAGGCGGCATCCACGGCGGCCATCCTCCTCGCCGCCGGCGCGGCTGGGAAGCGAGCCGCACTTCCCCACGCTCGAATCCTGCTCCACCAACCCCACGCCGAGCTCAGCCGCGGATCGATCAGCGACCTCGCCCTCGAAGCAGCCGAACTCGCCCGCGTGCGCGAAGAAGGCGAAGCGTTGCTCGCCCGGCATCTGCACCGAGACGCCAAACAGATTCGGGCCGACACCGACCGGGCACTCGTGCTGCGGGCCGCGGACGCCGTTGACTACGGGGTCGTTGACGACGTGCTGACGAACGAACCTGCAGGGTCAGGCGGCGAGCAGGCGCATCTGGGGCCCACCGACGATTCGACCGTGCACCCGTAGGCGTCGCGCCGCCCGCTCGAGCACCGTCGGCACGTCCACATCGAGCGCATCACAAACCGACTCGAGCAGGTCAGAGGAGACCTCTTTCCGGCCGCGCTCGATCTCGCTCAGGTACGGCAGCGACACGGCCGCATCCTCGGCGACATCGGCCAGCGTCCGATCCTGCGCAGTGCGTTCCTCACGCAACACTTCGCCAATGGCGTGGCGGACCTTCGGCCGTTCCTCCGGCGTCGGGCCGGGCTGCACCGTCGGAAACGGAATCACCGTTGCATCCCGCTCGATGTGGTCGTCCCGATGCTCGTGTTCGGCCATGCCCGACACTACCGCACTACGGTCAGCGGAGGCCCGCGAGGGCGTCGTCGACGGCGCCCACATAGCCACCACCGAACTTGATGGCGTGCACCACCAGCGGAGCGAGCTGATGCAGCCCGATCCTGTCCTGCCAGCCATCGGCGAGCGGGAACACCTCGTCATAGGCCCGAAAGGCCGGCTCGCCGAATCCACCGAACAGTCGCATCATCGCCAGATCGAACTCGCGATGCCCGCCATGGCTCGCCGGATCGATCAGCCAGCTCCGACCTTCTGCGTCGACCATCCGGTTCCCTGCCCACAGGTCACCGTGGAGCCGAGCAGGCGGTTCCGCGGGACCGCCCAACGCCTCCAGACGACCGGCGACATCCTCGAGCTCGCTGACGAGCCGGCCCGGCAAGGCGCCGCGGTCCGCTGCCATCCGGGCCAGCGGCAGCAGCCGGCGCTCGGCGAAGAACTCCACCCAGCTGACGCATGGTTCGTTGGGCAACGCCTGCGATCCAGTTGTGCGGCCATCTGCCCGGCCGAACGCCTCCGCGCCGGCACGATGCAACGCGGCCAGATCGCGGCCGAACGCCGCCTCATCCGCGCCGCCCCGGCCACTCGGAGCGATCCACTCCAGCACCAACCGAGCAGGCGCATCGTCGCTCACGGCCAACACCTCGGGAACGGGCAGCACATCGGGGGCACGCAACCAGCGAAGGTCGTCGGCCTCACGGCTGAAGAATCCGTCTGGTGGCGCAGCATGCGTCTTGGCGAACACCCGCCGGCCATCCGCCAGATCGACGGCGAACGCTTCCGCCATGTCGCCGCCACCGACCGGACGCATGGACGTCACCGCGCTGCCGAGATCCACCTCAAGCTCTGCAGCAAGTCCTGCCATGTCGTCGAACCTCGTTCTCGCTCGGGTGCATGATGGCAGGTCTCGCCGTCGCCGCGGGTGAAAGTGAGACGCGACCCCTTCACCCACCCGGGTGAAAGTGAGACGCGACCCCTTCACCCGCCCGGGTGAAAGTGAGACGCGACCCCTTCACCGGGGGCGGGTACTGTCGGGCTGTGACCGGCACGACGAACATCCCACCCGGCGGGCATCGGGAGGTCGACGACACCGCGTCCACCTTCTCGTTCATCGGCATCGGCGCCGCGATCATCCTCGCGTTCCTCATGTTCCTCGCCCGGAGCAACGGCATCGTCCTCGCGATCCTCGGGCTCCTCCTCATCGCCGCTCTGGCCATCGCCGCGTGGAGCATCCGGGAAATGCGTCGCTGGAACCCCATCGAAGTCGTCTTCGGCGAGTGGCCGCTCACCCTCGGTTCCAGCCAACAACTCCACGTCCATCGCACAGCAAAGACACCGGTCCCCGACGGCACCATCGCGCTCACCGGCGAACTCACCTGCACCGAGAGGGTCACCTACCAGGTCGGCACGGAAACCCGAACCGACACCGCCACACCGGCTGTCCTCCCCGTTTCGGGCATGGGAGCGCTCACCCAGGGGCGTTTCGACGGCACCGTCGAGCTCACCATCCCCCTCGACCGGGGCGCCCCGACCCTGGAACTCAACAACAACCAGATCACCTGGAAACTGAAACTCGAACTGACCAACCCGAACGGCGCAGACAAAAGCATGTCCTTCCGGATTCCCGTCGTCGCCGAACTCGCCCGACCGCACCAGAACATCCAGGACGCACCACCGGAGGCCGGGCAATGAGGGAGCATGATCCCAACCTCGTCATCCACCTCGAACACGACATCGCCGAGGTCGGCGGCTTCTTCCGATGCAACGTGACGCGGTCGCCGACCGATGGCGAGCTCAACGACCGAACGGTCGGCCAGATTCGTGCCGTCCGAATCCGCCTCCACCGCTACACCGAGGGCCGCGGTGGGGTCGACTCCGCCGACGTCGCCACCGTCGAGCTGCCCGTCGACCAATTCGGCATGGCCTCCGGTCAGGTCGACCTCCACGTCCCGCACGACGAAGCCATCTCCTACGACGGGATGCTCATCCGAGTGCGTTGGGAAATCGAGGCCCGGACCGACCTCCGGCTCAAGGTCGACCAGAAGTCGAGCGCCGAGGTCCTCGTCGTCCCTCGAGGCGGACTCGGCCGCTACGACCGCGCCCACCCGCTCGGCCATGGCTGAACGCCGACCGAATCACGGCGACCGCTACGTCGACCACGGCCTGCGAGCCAACCCATTCGCGGCCCCCGGACACAACGATGTGCTCGGCGAAGCCTTCGTCGATCGAGGCCTGCCCACGCCAAAGCCAGGAACGGGCACGCTGATCCAAGTCATCGGCGAGGCAGGGGCGGGAAAGACGTCGCAGCTCAAGCATTGGCAGGCCCAGCACCCCGGGCCGTACCACTGGGTTCCTCGAACCCCGAGGCGCTCCAGATGGACCACCCCACCACCACCCGAGGGCGGCATCGTCTACGGCGACGAACTCGATCGGATGCCATCACCGGTCCGCTCACGATGGTTCCGAACCTGTGCAGCAGACGGTGCCACGCTCGTCGCCGGTACCCACCGCGACCTCTCCCGACCAGCCGCTCGAGCCGGCCTTCACGTCATCACCCACCACCTCGGACCCGCCGACCAGGCCCTCCTCCAGGAAGTGATCGACCTCCGGCTTCGCAGCGTCGCGATCGGCGACGACATGCCCGAGTTCGCCACCGCCGACCTCGTCCATGACGTTCTCCGCGCGTCAGCCGGCAACCTTCGCGAAGCCGACGTTCTGTGCCATCAACGACTCGCCCAACATGTTGCCCACCTCCAATGACGTCGCAACCGCTCTGACCTCACTACGATTGCGGTTCGGATGAACACCATCGTCGTACTCCTCCTCATCCTCGTGATGGTCGGATTCAACGCCCTCTACGTGGCGGCCGAATTCGCGACCGTCGGATCCCGTCGCTCCCGAGTGCAGGAATCCGCCGAGGCCGGCAACAGCGGAGCCGCCGGGCTGCTCGAAACCCTCAAGGACCCGAAGCGGCTCGACAACTACGTGGCGGCCTGCCAGGTCGGCATCACGCTCTCGAGTCTCGTCGCCGGTGCCTACGGTCAGGCGCAGCTCATCCCGCTGTTCGAAGAACGCTTCGGCAGCCTCGGCCCGACCGTCGCCATCATTGCAATCCTTCTCGTCATCACCGCCCTGCAGGTCGTTCTCGGCGAACTCCTCCCGAAGACCGTCGCACTGCGCTACCCCGAACGCCTGGCCATCGCCACGCTCACCCCCATGCGCATCAGCCAATGGCTCCTTCGCCCCCTCGTCGTCATCTTCAATGGCTCCGCCTTCTGGATCATGAAGCGGCTCGGCCTCAACATCGACCACTCGCACTCCCACGTCCACTCCCCCGAGGAGCTCGCCGGCCTCTACTCGGCGTCCGCAGCCGGCGGCCTCATCGACTCGGCCGAACGCGAAATGCTCGCCGGTGCACTCTCCGTGTCCGACCGGCTCGTCCGCGAGATCATGACCCCACGACGCCGCATGATCACGGTCGAGCATTCGACCCCGGTCGGCGACGCACTCACCGAATTCTCCGCCAGCCCGTACTCGCGCTTCCCGGTCACCGACGGGGAAGACGTCGTCGGACTCGTCACGCTCCGGGCCCTCTATCTCGCCGTCGAAGCCGGATCCAACGCCACCGTCGGCGACCTCGCAGACGATGCCTTCGTCGTCAGCGAGGTCTTCGAAGTCACCCCGCTGCTCAACACCTTCTCCACCGAAGGCGTCCACGTCGCCATCGTCGTCAACGAGTTCGGCTCGATCTCCGGCATGGCCACCCGTGAGGACGCCATCGAAGAGATCTTCGGCGAAGTGAACGACGAGTTCGACGTCGAACCGGACCCCATCACCATCGACGGACAGAAGGTCTCCATCCGCGGCGACGTCCTCCTCCGGGTCATCAACGAACGCTTCGAACTCGCCCTCCCCGAAGACGAGGTCGACACGGTCGGCGGTTATGTCTGGCACCACCTCGGCCGGCTCCCCGTCATCGGCGACACCGTGCCGATCCTCACCGCCGCCCAAGCGGCAGCTGCGAAGTCCGACGAGGACGACGTCGTCATGCCGCCCGACCATCCGCCGCTGCGGGTCGACTCCATCGACGGAACCCTCGTCGATCGGGTGAGCTTCATGCGAGGTGAGGACGCGTCATGATCCTCGCCGTCGACCTCGTCACCGGAGTCCTCCTCCCCATTGTCGCCGTCATCGCGCTCGTGCTCATCAACGGCGTCTTCGTCGCCGCCGAGTTCGCCCTCGTCGGTTCCCGTCGCACCCGCTTCGTCGACCTCGCCGAGAACGGCAACCGCGGCGCCAAGTGGCTGCTCAAAGTCTTCGATCGCCCAGCCGGCAAGGACAGCTACATCGCCGTCGCCCAGCTCGGCATCACCCTGGCATCGATCGGACTCGGCATGTACGGCGAGCCTGCCATCGCCCACTGGCTGTACGACCCCTTCGAAGACCTCGGACTCTCCGAAGGCGCCGCCCACACCGTCGGATTCCTCGTCGCCCTCAGCATCATCACCTACCTGCACGTCGTGCTTGGCGAGATGATCCCGAAGGCGCTCGCGCTGCAGTCTCCCGAGGGCACCAGCATCCGCGTCAACCCGATCATGCGGACCTTCAGCTTCATCTTCCGGCCGGCCGTCGCCGCCCTGAACTGGGTCGCCTTCTCCCTCATGCGACTCCTCCGCATTCCGGAACCGGACAAGGCCATGTCGCTGTACAGCTCCGAAGAGCTCGCCATCGTCACCGACGAAGCCGCCGAAGGCGGTGAACTCCCCGAACTCCAGCGGGAGATCATCCACAACATCTTCGAACTCGAAGAACTCACGGCCGAAGAGCTCATGACCTCACGCCCCCATGTGCTCGCCATCCCGCACGACGCCACCCGCGCCGACATCGCCGCCCGGATCACAGCCTCGTCGACCTCCCGCTACCCCGTGTTCATCGACGACCTCGACCACGTGATCGGCATCCTCCACGTCAAGGACTTCGTCCGGGTATCCCAGTCCGACGATCCCATCAACCTCTCGACGCTCGTTCGCAACCTCCCCACGGTGACCGGCAACACTGCTGCCGACGACCTCCTCGCCCGCTTCAAGACCGAGCGCATTCACGCCGCCCTCGTGGTCGACGAACTCGGCGGGACCATCGGCATCGTGACCCTGGACGACATCATCTCGGAGGTCATCGACGACCCGGCCGGCGACCACGACCTCCCCGCCGTCGTCCACGACGACGGGTCCGTCACCCTCGACGGCGAAACCACACTCGCCGAGCTGCGTGACGATCATGGCTTCGTGTTCGACCATGCCGACGTCACCACGCTGGCCGGCCTCGTGCTCGCCGCCACCGGCACGCTCCCGCCCGTCGGCCGTCAGGTCGAAGCCCAGGGCCACGAGCTCACCGTCGAGCAGCTCGAGGGCCACAAGATCACCCAGATCCGGGTGCGGCCGCTCGAAGCGCCGGCAGAGCCGGCGACCCCGAGCCCCGGCCACCACTGACGCTCCGAAAGGCCGCCACGTGCCCGTCCGAAACATCATCGAGGGCAAGCCGGTCCTGATCGTCGTGGACATCCAGGGCGGCGAAGACAACGTCAGCGAGAATCCCGACGAGGTCTCCATTCCGCTCATGCCCGGCTACGACGCCGCAATGGAGAAGGCCCCGAAGCTCATCCAGAAGGCCCGCGACTGCGGCGTGCCCATCATCTTCTTTCAGGAAGCCCACCGCCGCGACCTGATCGATTTCGGCCGTGAACTCGACGGCGCCGAAGGAATCCACCTGCTCGAAGGCGACCCCGGAACCGAGGTGTCTCCGGCCGTCGGCATGCGAGAAGACGACTACTTCATCCGCAAACGGCGCTACAGCTGCTTCTTCGGCACCGAACTCGAAATCCTGCTGAAGGGTCTGAAGGCGGACACCCTCGTGCTCATTGGCGGACACACCGACGTCTGTGTCCACTACACGTTCGTCGACGGCCATCAACACGACTACTTCGTGCGCGTCGTCGAAGACATCGTCGCCGGATCCAGTCTCGACGCCCACAACGGCGCACTCAACGCCATGGAGTACCTCCAGACCGGCGCACGCCGCACCAGCGACGAGATCATGGCCGCATTCGACACCTGGTCAGCGCACGCCGCCCACCGCTGACCGGCACCGAATGGGCCGATGCCGTAGCGTCGGACGATGGAACGCATCGACGTGACTCGTGCCGATGGCGCACGAATGACGATCTCCGCCATGGGCGAAGGCCCCCGGCTGCTCTGCATCGCGGGAGGACCGGGCCGCAGCGCCGTCTACCTCGGCGATCTTGGCGGGCTCACGACAACCCGAACGCTGATGATCCCCGACGCACGCGGAACCGGCCGCTCCGACGATGCTGTCGATCCCACCGGTTGGCGGGTCGCTGAAGTCGCGAAGGACCTTCCCCTCGCCGCCGCCGCAGTCAGCACGGGGCCCGTCGACGTGCTCGCCCACTCCGCCGGGTCTTCCGCCGCGCTGCTCTTCGCTGCGTCTCACCAGGAGCGAATCAACCGCCTCGTACTCGTGACGCCAAGCGCCCGCGGACTTCCCGATGGAACCTCCGACGCCGATCGGATCCGCGAGACCCGTCGAGCCGAACCGCTCGTCGCAGAAGCTATCGCTGCTCGCGAACGACTTCTCGACGGGGCCGAACCCGACGAAGTCGACCAGCTCGTCGCGCTCATGAACCCGATGTTCTACGGGCC
>CALBVR010000145.1 GCA_937969565.1 uncultured Acidimicrobiales bacterium
AGCTCCAGAAGTTCAAGCTCCGCGCCCCGTATTGGGACGGCATGGAGAAGGCCGTCAATTGAGCGCATTCGATCCACCCTTCCAACAGATCCGCTACGACGTCGAAGACCGGATCGCCACGATCACGCTCGACCGTCCCGACAAGATGAACGCGTTCACCAACCGCATGGTGCACGAGATGCTCGCCGCATTCGACGAGATCGACCGCGACGACAACGTGCGGGCGGTCATCGTGACTGGCGCCGGCCGGGCATTCTGCGCCGGTGCCGACATGTCGGTCGGCGGGGCCGACACCTTCGACAAGACGGCAAAGGACACGGCGACCGACGGAAAGCAGGCAGGGCAGAACACCGACCTCCACAACCGCGATGGCGGCGGCATCGTCACCCTGCGGATCTTCAACTGCCTCAAGCCGGTGATCGCCGCGATCAACGGCGCCGCTGTCGGCGTGGGTGCCACCATGACGCTGCCGATGGACATCCGCCTCGCATCGACCGATTCGAAGCTCGGTTTCGTGTTCTCGAAGCGGGGCATCGTGCCCGAGGCCGCATCAAGCTGGTTCCTGCCAAAGGTGGTCGGCCTGAGTCGGGCGCTCGAGTGGACGATGACCGGGCGCGTCTTCGGCGGAGAGGAGGCACTCGCCGGCGGCTTGGTGCGCAGCCTGCACGAGCCCGACGATCTCCTCGCGGCAGCCCGGGAGCTGGCGACCGAGATCGCATCGTCCACGTCGGCCATCTCGGTGGCGATGTCACGGCAGATGCTCTGGCGGATACCCAGCGCCCCGCACCCGATGGCCGCCCACCGGGTCGACTCTGCCGCGGTGCCACAAATGGGTGCCGCCGCCGACGCGAAGGAAGGCATCGCCTCCTTCTTCGAGAAGCGGCCGGCCGAGTTCACCCAGGGCCCGTCAACCGACATGCCCGAGGTGTATCCCTGGTGGGAAGACCCCACGTTCGGCGGCGACGACGACCCGGCAGACTGAGGTCAGACGGTCTCCGTTGCGGGAACACCGAGCGGGCAGAGTGGGTTCTTCGCCGGACGCCGTGAACATCAGGAGGCATCACGACCAAATGATCGGACTCATCACCGGATCCGGCTTCTACGACCTTCCCGACGTCGTCGACCGCGCCGTCATGACCATCGACACGCCGTACGGACAAGTCGAGCTCACAACCGGCACCTGGGCCGGCGTGCCCGTCGCCTTCCTCCCCCGGCATGGCTCCGGTCATTCGATTCCACCGCACGCAATCAACTACCGGGCCAACATCAAGGCGCTCGAGACGGCCGGTGCGACCTCGATCCTGGCCACCGCCGTGAGCGGAGGAATCGACCCGTCGATGACGCCCGGCGATTTCGTCGCCATTCACGACGTCATCAACTTCACCTCCGGGCGGGCAGACACGTTCTTCGACGGCGCTGAAGGGATCGTCGTGCACAAGGACATGTCGACGGCGTACGACCCGGGCCTGCGGCAGGTGCTCATGGCCGCAGCCGCCGCCGAGGGCATCGACCTCGCCGACGGCGGCGTCTACTGCGCCACCAACGGGCCCCGGTTCGAGACCCCGGCCGAGATTGCGATGATGGGCCGACTCGGCGGCGACCTCGTGGGCATGACCGGCTACCCAGAGGCCGTACTCGCCAACGAGCTGGACATCCCCTACGCCTCGATCGGTGTCATCGCGAACGCCGCTGCCGGGCTCGGCCAGGAAACGCTCACGGCCGACGATGTGATGCTGGTCGTCGAGCAGTGTGCAGAACCCCTCCACCGCCTGCTTGGCCGGGCCGTGGCGATGATTGGAGCCCGATGACCACCCGACGGCTCGTCGCCGACTTCATCCTCACCATGGATGGCTCTACGGAGCTCATCGCCGGCGGCGCGGTCGACATCGACCGAGACGGCAGGATCGTGGCCGTCGGCCCGGAAGCCGACCTGGCCCCGTTCGATGGCACCACGGACCGCATCGGCGGACTCCTCATGCCCGGCCTGGTGAACGCCCATGCCCACACCCCGATGACGCTCCTGCGTTCCGCCGGCGACGGGTTGCCGTTGCAGGCGTGGCTGCAAGACGTCGTCTGGCCCCGGGAAGGCCGCCTGACGGCGGAGGATGTGGGTGCCGGGATGGCGCTCGGTTCGGCGGAGATGCTGCTCGCCGGCGTGACGACCAGTTGCGAGATGTACTTCCAGGACGACGCCATGGTGGATGCCGTGCGCTCGACCGGGGGACGGCTCGTGATGACGCCTGGCGTCTTGTCGTTCATGTGCCCCGACGGGGACCCGGGTCCACGCATCGCCGAACTCACCGCGGTCCATGCAGCCCATCACGACCCGGCCGGCCGAGTGACCGTCGGCTTCGCTCCGCATTCGATCTACGACCTCACGCCTGAGCAGGTCGCCGCGGTCGCGGCGCAGGCCAGGGCGCTCGACACGTTCGTGCACATGCATCTCGAAGAAACCGAGACCGAGCGCCGCCTGATCATCGAGAAGAACGGGGCCACCGCCACGCAACTGTTGGCCGACCACGGTGTCCTGGAAGGCCGGCTTCTGGCTGCCCACGGCGTCTGGCTGAGCGACGAGGACCGCAGCATTCTCGGGGCCGCCAACGCGGCCGTCGCCCATTGTCCGACCTCGAACCTGAAACTCGGCTCGGGCATCGCTGCGATCACGGCGATGGAGAACGACGGCATCACTGTGGCCCTCGGAACCGACGGGCCGGCCTCGAACGACAGTCTGAACCTGTGGGAGGCGGTGAAGCTGGCCCCGCTCCTCGCTCGCGGCGCAAACCACGATCCATCCCTCATTCCCGCCGCCGCCGCAATAGACATGGCAACACGTCGAGCCGGGGAAGCCGTTGGGCTCGGCAACATCGGCCGACTGGCTCCCGGAACCTGGGCCGATCTGGTCCGCGTCGACCTGGACCACCCCGCATTCGTTCCGGGCCTCGAGGACGATCTGCTGACCAATCTCGTCTTTGCCGCCGGCGCTTCTGCGGTGACCGACGTGTGGGTCGCCGGCAACCCGGTGGTGACCGACCGGACCCTCGTCCGGGTGGATCTCGACGAACTCGTCGCCGATGCCCGGGCACGAGGACGTCGGCTTGCGGCATGATCGGATGACCGGGAACGCAAGGAGCAACCACGCATGTGCCGAAACATCACGACCCTTCGAGGTCTCGAACCATCCGCAACCGACACCGAGATCGAGGCGGCCGCCCGCCAGTACGTGCGAAAGGTGACCGGCGTGCAGAAGACGTCCGCCGCCACCGAGGATGCGTTCGAGCGCGCAGTGGCCATCATTGCTGAAGCGACGGGCCTCGTGCTGGAGGAACTCCCGCCGCGCAAGGTTCCGCCGAAGACCGAACCACCGCTGCGCCGCATCGCAGCCCGAAGCTGATCCCGGCTCCTCAACTACGGTCTGACCACGATGACCAACTTGCAGGACATAGCCAACACCATCCAAAGCGTGCCCGCCGTGCTCGACGCCCTGCTGACGCCGATGGACCCGACCGCACTCTCGACCCGCCCGGAGCCGGGCGAGTGGTCGCCCCTCGAGGTGATCGGGCACCTCATCGACTGCGATTCGAGCGCCTTCCGGGACCGCATCCGCGGCATCATCGACGGCGAGCCCGAGATCGCTGCGTTCGACGAGTGGGTCGCCATCAACGAGCGCGACTTCAATGCGGTGCCCCTCGATCAACTGCTTGACGAGCTCCGGGCAGAACGAGCGCAGTCTGCCGAGTTCCTGCTCGGGCTGGACCCGGCGGATCTCACGAAGTCGTCGACGTTCGGTGACGGACGTCAGTTCGAGGCAAACGACTTCGTCCAGGAGTGGTCGTTCCACGATCAGGATCACATTCAGCAGATCCTCGAGGCCGTGAAGATGACCTACCTGCCCAACATGACGTCGACCATGCGAGCCGCACTCGCCCGCTGATCCACGCCTCTGCAGCTCCCGCCGGTCCGGGCCGCCGCTGCGGGGGATGGTGTGGAACGCTCGACGGCATGCCCGTCGACGACCTGCGTCCGCTGCTCCGCCCCGGAGGCGTGCTGCTGCTCGGCGAGAACCCCGGGACCGCCGAAGCGCCGGCCCTCGTCGCCGCGCTGACCGAAGCCGCGCTCGAGACGAATCCGGAAGTCATCGTGGGGCTCGAACTGCCGCTGACGGAACCGGTCGACGGCAGCCACCACGGCGCGTTCTTCGATCGACCCGACGAGCTCCGCGACGGCCGCTCGAGCCAGGCGATGTCGGCGCTCGTTCACCGTCTGGCCGAGCTCGACGGCGCCCGACCTGTGGCCCTCGACGGGCCGTGGGTCGCACCCGGGGCGCCGATACCGCTGGAACACATCGGCCTGTTGAATCAGCCGCGGGATGCGGTGATGGCGGGACGCCTCCTCGCAGAAATCGACCTCGTGCCGAAGGCGCCGACCATCGTCCTGGCCGGGAGCATGCACACCCGGGTCGATCGAGCGAGCCAGACCCTCGGCGGGCTGATCTCGCCCTGGTTCCCTCGTATGGTGGCGCTCCTGCTGTTGGCCACGTCGGGGTCGGCGTGGACGCTCACGGCCGAGGGCGGCGGACCTCGGGAGTTGCCCGCCGACGCTGGGCTCGAGCCGGGCGCACGATGGGCGCCGCAGCCCGGGGCCGACGGCCATCATGGCTACGTCAACCTCGGAACAGTCACCGCGTCCCCGCCCACCTGATCGTTCTACACTCGCGGCCATGCAGCCCGTCCGATTCGGCCGAACCGGCCTCCGCGTCTCTCCCCTCTGCCTCGGCACGATGACCTTCGGGGTCCAGGCCGATGAGGCCACGTCCCATGAGATCCTCGACACCGCCTTCGATGCCGGGGTGACGTTCATCGACACCGCCGACATGTATCCGCTCGGGCACGACGGTGACCTGGCCGGTCGCACCGAGGAGATCATCGGCCGATGGCTCCACAACCGTCGGGACGACGTCGTGCTCGCCACGAAGTTCTTCTTCCCGATGGGCCCGAACCCGTGGAATCGTGGCGGCGGCCGCCGGCACATTCTCGAGGCCGTGGAGGCGTCGCTGCGTCGATTGCAGACCGACCACATCGACCTGTACCAGATCCACTCGTGGGATCCCCACGCACCGATCGACGAGACGTTGACCACACTCGACGACCTCGTTCGCTCCGGCAAGGTCGGCTACATCGGCTGCTCCAATCACGCCGCCTGGCAGTTGTCCCGGACGATTGGCCGCAGCGAGACGCTCGGCATCGTGCGCTACGAATCGGTCCAGCCCCGATACAACCTGTTGTTCCGCAACATCGAGCGAGACATCCTGCCTGCTGCCGTACACGACGACCTCGCGGTCATCCCGTACAACCCGCTGGCGGGCGGGATGCTCACCGGCAAGCACCGGGGCGCGGCGGCGCCCGAACAGGGCGGCCGGTTCGACCTTGGCGGCGCGGGCGAGATGTACCGCGGCCGCTATTGGGCCGACGACAAGTTCGCTGCGGTCGAACAACTCCACGAGGTGGCGGACGAAGTCGGCGTGCCGCTGACGACACTCGCCGTTGCCTGGGTCATGGCGAACCCGCACGTGACCTCGCCGATCATCGGCGCGAGCCGACCGGAGCAGCTTGCGGACTCCCTCGCCGCTGCCGATGTGACCCTCGACGACGACGTGATGAACCGTCTCGACGAACTCACTCGCGAGTATCGGGTCGTGGACGTCGATCGCTGACGCCAGTCAGCGGTGCAGTCGCACCGTTTCCCGGATCCACGAACGCAAGGCACGGAAGCCGGCGTCGCGCTGCAGGGCGGCGGGCCAGACCAGGTGGTAGCCGACGTCTTCGCGCTCGAGCGCCGGGCCGACCTCCACGAGCAACCCGCGCTCCACGAGCTCGCCCCGCAGCCAGCGCCAGGTGAGAATGACGCCGTTGCCGCTGATGGCGAGCGGGACAACGCTGCCGTATGTGGGGTAGAGCACCTGGTCGATGTCGGGAGCGTCAACCCCGTGCCAGGCGAACCAGCTCGTCCAGTTCGCCCACGTTCGGCCGGTCTGGTCGAACTCGACGAGGTCGGCGTCGAGCAGTGCTTCCGCCGGGGACGACGCGTCCAACCCAAGTGCTTCAGCTCGCTCCGGAGACGTGGCGGGCACAACGGCTTCTGGCACCAGGAGCTCCGACCGCTGCCCAGGTACCCGCCCCGAACCGAAGCGGATGCTCACATCGTGGTCGATCGACACGAGTTCGTCGTCGTGGTCGTAGATCACGACGCGCAGCCGGGTTGGTGCAAGCTGGCTGCGGACTTCGGAGAGGCGTGGCGAGAACCAGCTCTCGGCGACGGCAGGCTGCATGGCCACGGTCAGCTCCCCGACGCCGGAACGCAGCTCGGCGATACCGCGCTCGATCTCTCCGAAGCCGGCGTCGACGGCGGCATGCAGGGCCGCGCCGTCCGAGGTGGCGATCGGGCGGTTGGATGACCGGTCGAAGAGGCGCGTCGCCAACTGGTCTTCAAGTTGGGCGATGTGCTTCGACACCGCCGGTTGGGAGATGCCGAGCTCGGCGGCCGCGGCGGTGAACGAGCCGAGACGGGCGACCGCCTCGAACACCGCAAGCCGTTGCAGCCGGGGCACGTGGGCGGTCAGTTCGCGCATGAACACAGATTATGGATTCATAACCAATTTCCCTCTGGTCACTGTCCCGAGAATCTGTACGGTGCATCCGCATGCACCTGCACTGCACCCGACTCTCCACCGCCCTCGGCGCCGAGCTCAACCACCTCGACCCCAGCACCCCCATCACCACCGAGTTGGCGGATGCGCTGCATGCGGCCCTGCTCGAACACCACGTCCTCTTCCTCCCCGACCTCGACCTCTCCCCCGGCCGCATGGCCGAGCTCGGCCACGCCCTGGGCACGCTCGGCGTACGCCATCACAGCTACATCACGCACCCGCAGAGCGCCGATGTCACCGTGCTCGAGTGGGGCGGCGACAAGGTCCCGGATGCGGCCGAATGGCATGCCGACATGACCTATCGGGCCGATCCTCCATTCGCGTCGATCCTCAAGGCAATCGTCCTGCCCCCGGTCGGCGGCGACACGCTGTGGGCGTCGATGTTCTCCGTGCACGATGCGCTCCCGCCGGGTCTTCGACGCGATCTCGAAACGCTCGACGCCTGCCACGACATGGGTTCCTTCCGCACCGAGGCGTGGGAGCGGGCCGGCAACGCTGGGATCGACGAAGCGATGACCAGCGCCGGTAGCGCCGTCCATCCGATGATCGCCCACCACCCGGTCACCGGGCGGCCGTACCTGAACGTGAGCGAGTCCTTCACCCGGTTCATCATCGGCCTGTCCGCACCGGAGAGCGCCCGTCTCCTCACCCAACTGTTCGATCTCACCAACCGACCCGAGCACCATGTGCGCCTCCGCTGGCAG
>CALBVR010000146.1 GCA_937969565.1 uncultured Acidimicrobiales bacterium
CATGGACCGACACGCTGGCCTCTTCGAGTACACATCACCGGACGGGGGCTGTGTTGCCTTCCCGCGCTGGCTCGGTCCCGGCACTGCTGCGGACTTCTGCACCACGGCGGTCGAGCAGGACGGGGTGTTCCTGCTGCCGAGTTTCGTCTACGAATCGGCGCTCGCGGACGTGCCGATGGACCACTTCCGAATCGGGATCGGTCGAACGAACGTGCCTGAGTGCCTCACTGCGCTGGACGCCCATTTGACGGGCCGCGGCCTGGCCTAGGTGTAGTTCCCATGGACGTTGTTGACAGGTGAGGGGCCTCGCTCTTGGGATGGGTGTTGCGACACACCCCATCTCAGAGGAGGCCCCTCGTGTCACACGCTAAAGCGAAACTGACCCCTGCTGGAAGGCTGCTGCTCGTCGAACGGATCGAACGCGATGGCTGGCCACCGGCTCACGCAGCTGCCATGGCGGGCGTATCCCGGGCAACTGCCTACAAATGGTTGGCCCGCTGGCGAACCGAAGGACTCGCCGGACTCAAAGACCGGTCAAGTCGACCGCACTCGACGCCCACCCGGACCAGCCCCGAAACCGAAGCACACATCTGTCGGCTGCGCCGCCAACTACGACGAGGCCCGCATCTGTTGGCTGGTCGTCTCGACATGGCGCCATCGACCGTGCACGCCGTCCTGGCCCGCCACGGACTGTCCCGGCTGTCGCGCCTGGACCGGGTCACCGGCGATGTGATCCGTTACGAACGAGATCATCCCGGCGAACTGATCCATGTCGATGTCAAGAAACTCGGTCGGATCCCCGATGGCGGCGGCTGGCGGGTGCATGGTCGAGAGCAACGTCCCGCCATGAAACGCGGGAATGGCTACGACTATCTTCATGTCGCGGTCGATGACCACACCCGAATCGCGTTCGTGCAGGTCCATCCCGACGAAAAGGGCGCAACGTGCGCCCAGTTCATCACTGACGCGTTCGCGTTCTACGACGAGCTCGGCATCACCGTTGAACGGGTTATGACGGACAACGCGAAGAACTACACGGTGTCGGCTGCGTTCCAAGCAGCGCTCGGGGATCGCCGGCACAAAACCACTCGCCGCTACCGGCCCCAGACCAACGGCAAAGCCGAGCGATTCAACCGGACCCTGCTCGATGAATGGGCCTACGCCCGAGTGTTCAACAGCAACAACGAACGAACCGCCACGCTCCAGGACTGGCTCAACGACTACAACTGGGTTCGGACACACTCCGCACTCGGCAACCACCCACCCGCCAGCAGGCTCCCGTCAACAACCTGACTGGGAACTACAACTAGACGCAAACCAAACCGTCCAGCGGCCGCGTTTCGGCCCCCCAGGGCCGAAAGGCGGTTAGTGACGAAGCCCGCTAGGGCTGACGAACGGCTGCGTCGAGAGCCTCTCGGAATTCGCCGACGAGTTCGCCGACCGATTCGGGGCTGCCATTGAGCATTCGGTTGACGATGGCGCTGCCGACGACAACGCCGTCGGAGACGGAGGAGACCTGGACGGCCTGTTCGGGTGTGCCGACGCCAACGCCGACGAGTACGGGCTTGTCGGTGACGGCTTTGAGGCGGCCGGCGATGGACATGGCGGATTCTGCCAGGCTTTCCCGGACACCGGTGATGCCGAGGAGTCCGACGCCGTAGACGAAGCCGCGGGAGCGTTCGCAGATGATGGGGAGGCGTTCGTCGGGTGCGGTTGGTGCGGCGAGGAGGATCGTTTCGATGCCGGCCTCATCGGCGGCGTCGGCCCAGGGGCCGGTCTCTTCAAGCGGAAGATCGGGCAGGATCGCTCCGCTCACGCCTGCGGCGGCGAGGTCGCTTGCAAAGCGGGTGTCGCCGGCCCGAAATGCAATGTTGTAGTAGGTCATGACGGCCAGCGGCACGCCGACATCGGCGTTGCGGAGGTCGTTCAGGATGGACTGCGGGGTTGCGCCGCCTTCGAGGGCGCGGTCGTTTGCTTCCTGGATCGTCGGGCCGTCCATGACGGGGTCGGAGAAGGGGATACCGACCTCGATCGCGTCGGCACCGGCGTCGGCGACGGCTCGCAGCACGTCGAGCCATTGATCGTTCAGACCACCGGTGATGTACGGGACGAGGCACTTGCCGCCGCCATCGATGCGGGCTCGGAGCGCCGCCTCGAACGGGCCGACAGGAAGATCAGTCATTGCGAAGCACATCCATCATCTGGGCCACGTCCTTGTCTCCGCGACCGGAGAGGTTCAGCAGCACGGTCTTGCCGGCGAGAGCTTCGCGGTCGCGCATCATCCATGCCAACGCGTGGGCGGGCTCGAGGGCCGGGATGATGCCCTCGGTGCGCGACATGAGCTGGAACGCCTCCACGACCTCGGCGTCGGTGACCGGTTCGTACCGGGCGCGTCCGATGTCGGCGAGGTGGGCGTGCTCGGGGCCCACGCCCGGATAGTCGAGGCCAGCGGAGATGGATTCTGCCTCGAGCACCTGACCGACTTCGTCCTGCATGAGGTAGGACTTGGATCCGTGCACCACGCCGGGCACCTTCCGGCCGACGGCGGCGCCGCCGGCGGGTTCGACACCGACGAGTTCAGCGTCGGTGTCGGCGAAGCCGGAGAAGATGCCGATGGCGTTGGAACCGCCGCCGACACATGCGGTGACGACGTCAGGGACGCCTCCGTCGAGCAGCGCCGCGCACTGCTCGCGGGCCTCGGCGCCGATGACTTCATGGAAGGTGCGGACCATCCAGGGGTATGGGTGCGGGCCCATGGCGGAGCCGAGGCAGTAGTAGCTGTCCTCGACCTTGGCGACCCAGTCGCGCATGGCCTCGTTCACGGCGTCCTTGAGGGTGCGTGAGCCGCTCATCGCGGGCACGACCTCGGCTCCGAGCAGGTTCATGCGGAAGACGTTGAGTTCCTGGCGTTTGATGTCCACCTCACCCATGTAGACGATGCAGTCCATGCCGAACAGTGCGGCTGCGGTGGCGGTGGCGACGCCATGCTGGCCGGCGCCGGTCTCGGCGATGAGGCGGGTCTTGCCCATCCGCTTCGCGAGCAGGGCCTGACCGAGCACGTTGTTGATCTTGTGGGAGCCGGTGTGGTTCAGGTCTTCGCGCTTGAGCAGCACGCGGTAGCCGAGCTCGTCGCCGAGCCGCTTGGCTTCGGTCACCGGGGAGGGCCGCCCGGCGTAGTTCGTGAGCAGGTCGTGCAGTTCCGCCCGGAACTCCGGGTCGCCCCATGCGGAGCGGAACGCCTTCTCGAGTTCCTGACATGCGGGAACGAGGGTTTCGGGTACGAACCGGCCACCGAACTGGCCGAATCGGCCTTCTGGGCTGGGATCACCCATGAGGGGTGCCTGGGGTGCGGTGTCGGTCATTGGTTACTCATCTCTCCAGTCGTACATGGCCTCTCCCCCGGTGTCGGAGGAGGTGGGGTGCGAGTCCTGCTCGTTGAGGAGCTCGCCGGCCGCTTTCGCATTCTGGATGAAGCGGCGCATTCGGGAAGGATCCTTCCGACCCGGCGCTGATTCGACGCCGCTTGCCACATCGACGCCCCAGGGGCGTACGGCGGCGATGGCGTCGGCGACGTTGTCGGGGTCGAGGCCGCCGGCGAGGATCATCCGGAGCCCGATCGGCATCGTGTCGGCCAGTGACCAGTCGAACACCTCCCCGGATCCCGGGGTCGGCGCGTCGACGAGAACCGCATCGACGGGGTATTCGGCGGCTCGGGTCGCCTGGGCGCTTCCGGCGGCCATGGCCTTGATCACGTAGGGAACGCGCTCGGCGATCCATGCGGTGTCCTCGACGGATTCGTCGCCGTGCAGCTGGACGCCGCCGAGCGCCGAGCTGTGGGCGATGTCGACCACACGTTCGCGCGCCTCGTTGCGGAACACGCCGAGTGTCAGGGTCTCCGCCGGGATGCGAGCGGCGATGTCGCGTGCTCGCACCGGCGCGAGTTGCCGCTTGGAACCGGGCACGAAGTTGAAGGCCACGGCGTCTGCGCCGAGGGCGACGGCAAGCAACGCATCGTCGACCGTGGTCAGGCCACAGATCTTGACGAAGAGTTCGCGGTCGCTCACGGTTCTGACCCTAGCGATCGGCTGTCGCAGCGTCGATGAGCGCCCGCACGCCCTCCTCGGGGCCCGTGTGGGTGACGAGCGACTCCCCGACCAGAACGGCGTCGAAGCCGGCGGCGACGAGGGCGGGGATGTCCTGCGGGCCTTTGATGCCGGACTCGGCCACCCGGACGACTTCTTCGGGCATGGACGACGCGACCCGAACGGCGCGTGCGGTGTCCACCTCGAAGGTCACGAGATCCCGCTGGTTGACGCCGAGGAGCGTCGCTCCCACGTTGCGGGCACGTTCGGCTTCCGCTTCGTCGTGCACCTCGACGAGCACGTCGAGGGTGAGTTCGGTGGCAAGTGCATGGAAATCGGCCAGTTCGGCGTCGTCGAGCGCGGCGACGATGAGCAGGACACAGTCGGCCCCCATCAGGCGAGCGTCGACCACATCGAGGGCGGAGACGGTGAAGTCCTTGCGGATGATCGGAAGGTCGACGGCGGCGCGGACCGCCTGCAGGTCGGCGACCGAGCCACCGAACCAGGCTTCATCGGTGAGCACGGAGCAGCAGGCGGCGCCGCCGGCCCTGTACTGCGCCGACAGGACGCCCGGGTCCAGGTCGGGGAAGAGATCGCCCTTGCTCGGTGACCGTCGCTTCACCTCGGCGATGACGCCGAGGCTGGGAGCCGCTCGCAGTGCGGCGGCGAACCCGCGGGTCGGTTCGACCGAACCGGCCTGCTCGACCAGCTGATCGAGCGAGCGGGTGTCTGCCGCGGCCGTCGCCCGGTGATCGTCGAGAATGCGGTCGAGGTAGGTCGCCATCAGCCGGCGCCGATTTCGGAGAAGGTCATGCCGTCCTGTTCGCTCGGCACGTCGACGCCGCGGCCGAGGTACGCCAAACCGATCCAGCCGTCGCTGTCAGGGGCGACGGAGGTGAGCCGGCCGCTGTCACCGAGCAGAGAATCGAACGACTCGGCGGCGGGTGCCGAGCCGGGTCCGCGAACCAGCCGAAGCTTGCGCGGCGTGTTGTTTCCACGGGAATCGACCCGGGCGACCAGCTCCTGACCGGTGTAGCAACCCTTGGTGAACGACACGCTCTGGTCGACGACGCCGGCCTCGGCGGGAATCGTGCCCTCGTCCATTTCGCTTCCCATCGCCGGCACGCCGGCGAGGATGCGGAGCCGGGTGAAGGCCGCCTCGTCGAGGCGGTCGACGTTGGCCGGTTCGGCGAGCGATGGGGCGACAACGTCGGTGCCCGGGCCGTTCCAGTTCACATCGGCAAAGATCGGGGCGTCGATGTCGCCGGCCGACACGCCGCGGTACGCGTGCCAGTCCCAGGTCGCCAGCTCGAGATCGCACTTCGTGCGCAGCTTGAAGCGCTGCAGTCGGGCGAGCAGGACCTCGCCCCAGCCCGCATCGACATCCATGAGAAAGCTGTCGTCGCCGGTCCGGGTGATCCGGAACCACGCGTCGACCTTGCCCTGCGGCTGGAGGATGAAGCTCCAGGCACTCTCGGCCGGAGCAAGCCGCATCACGTCCTGGCTGAGCTGCCCCTGCAGATAGGCGACGGTTTCCGGGCCGCTGGCGCTCACCACGTCGCGGGTGCCGATGTAGACGCTCATGACTGTCCCTCACTTCGTCCGGCCGTCCGTTGCGCCGTCATTCGGCGGGCACCGGGAACGGCGGCCAGCAGCGCCCGGGCCTTGTTCTCGCATTCCATGTGCTCGTGCTCGGGCACGGAGTCGGCGACCACGCCGGCCCCGGCCTGCACCGACGCCCGGTTTCCCTTGATGAACATGGTTCGGATGGCGATGGCCGTGTCGATCGTTCCGGAGAAGTCGATGTAGCCGACCACCCCGGCGTACGGGCCCCGCTTCACCGGCTCCAACTCGTCGATGATCTCCATCGCACGGACCTTGGGGGCGCCGGACACGGTGCCGGCGGGCAGGGTCGCCCGCAGCACGTCGATGGCGGTCTTGCCCGGGGCGAGCTCGCCGGAGACCTGCGAGGTGAGGTGCATCACGTGGCTGTAGCGCTCCAGCGTCATGAGGGCGTCGCGGGTTTCGGTTCCGAAGGAGATCACTCGGCCGATGTCGTTGCGAGCGAGGTCGACCAGCATGATGTGCTCGGCCACCTCCTTGGGATGCTCGGCCAACTCGGCCCCGAGTCGACGGTCTTCCTCATCGGTGGCCCCACGGCGACGCGTGCCGGCGATGGGGCGGGAAATGACCCGGTCCTCGATCAGCTGGACCATCGGTTCCGGCGAGGCACCCACGATGCTCATGTCGCCGATCCGGAGGAAGTACATGTACGGGCTGGGATTGATCTGGCGGAGCACCCGGTAGACGTCGAATGGTTCGGCGTCGAGGTCGAAGTCGAACCGCTGCGCCAGGACGACCTGGAAGATGTCGCCGGAGAGGATGTACTCCTTGGCCACGTCCACGGCTGCGCAGTAGGTGTCGTGTCCCATGGTCGACGACACGTCGGGGAGCTCGGCATCGAGCGGCGGCGGGTCGACGAGCGGCTCGTCGAGCGGCCGAGCACCATCGGACTGCAGCTGCAGCAGGCGAGCGACGGCGTCGTCGTACAACGAGCGCAGCGTTGCTTCGTCGGCTCCCTCAGGAATGATCGTGTTGGAGATGAGCGTGACCTGCTGTTTCCAGTGGTCGAACGCGGCGAGCTCACCGATGATCGCCATGACCGCGTCGTCGTGGCCCAGGTCGTCCTCCGGTACGTCCGGCAGGCGCTCGACTTCACGCACGATGTCGTAGCCGAGGTAGCCCATCAGCCCGGAGTGCAGCGGCGGAAGACCCTCGATCTCGGGCGATTCGAAACGCTCGAGGAGCAGCTCGAGCGTTGCGAGCATGCCGTCGGCGACCGGGACGTCCTCGGCGAACGGTCCGGAAACGGACACGCTGCCGCCGACCGACCGCACGGTCGCCAGCGGGTTGCGGCCCAGGAACGACCAGCGGCTCCATCGCTCGCCGTTCTCCACGGACTCGAGCAGGAAGCCGTCGTCGTCGCCGACACAGCGGGCGAAGATGGCGACTGGCGTGACCTGATCGGCCAACAGGGACCGCCAGACGGGAACGATGCGATGTCCGGCCGCGTGGGCGGCGAACTCCTCGAAGCTCGGCTGAATCGACATGGCGTCAGAGATAGAGCCCGGTCGAGCCCTCTTCGAGCCGCTCGGCCGCGACTGCGTGGATGTCGCGCTCCCGCAGAATGATGTAATCGATGCCGCCGACCTCGACCTCGTAGCGGTCTTCCGGATTGAACAACACCTGATCACCGGGTTCCATGTTGCGAACGTTCGGCCCCGCCGCCACGATCTCCGCCCAGGTGAGCCGCTTGCCCACCTGCGCCGTCGCCGGAATGAGGATTCCGCCCGAAGATCGACGTTCGCCCTCCTCGCCGATGCTGACGAGGATGCGGTCGTTGAGCATCTTGATCGGCAGCCCGGCGGCCGTGCCGTTCTGGGGCGCAAACGATGCGTTCGAGGATGCGGAGGTCACCGACTCAGACTACTGGGGAGGTCGAACGGTGACGCCACGCGCCGCCATGAGTTCCTTGGCTTCGGCGACGGTGTGCTCGCCGAAGTGGAAGATCGACGCGGCGAGCACCGCGTCGGCCCGGCCCTCGGTCACGCCTTCGGCGAGGTGCTCGAGCGTGCCCACTCCCCCGGAGGCGATGATCGGCACGTCAACCGCATCGGACACGGTGGCGGTGAGTTCCACGTCGAAGCCGTCACGCGTGCCATCGCGGTCCATCGAGGTGAGCATGATCTCGCCTGCGCCGAGCCGCACGACTTCCTGTGCCCACACGACCGCGTCGATTCCTGTGCGGGTGCGTCCGCCGTGGGTGAAGACCTCGAACCCGCTTGCCGGGGCGTCGGCGTCATCCATCCGTCGGGCATCGATCGACACGACGCAGCATTGCGATCCGAACTCGGTGGCGATCTCCTTCACGAGTTCCGGCCGTCGCACCGCTGCGGTGTTGATGGCGGTCTTGTCGGCGCCCACCCGCAGCAGCCGCCGAGCATCTTCGACCGTACGGATGCCGCCGCCGATCGTGAACGGGATGTAGACCTCTTCCGCCGTGCGGCGAGCCAGATCCACGATGGTGTCGCGCTGATCCGACGACGCCGTGATGTCGAGGAAGACCAGCTCATCGGCGCCCTGCTCGTCGTAGCGAGCGGCAAGCTCCACCGGGTCACCGGCGTCACGAATGTCGACGAAGTTGACGCCCTTCACGACCCGGCCAGCGTCCACGTCCAAACACGGAATCACCCTTGCGGCAGCGGTCATTGTTTCCCACTCCGTTCGGGGCGTTCCGACCACGCAGGGTCTGGCGTCTGCCCCGCCGCATCGACAGACTCTCCCGCACTCCGTTCGGGTTCCGAAAATGCAGGGTCTCGGCACAGCTCCACGAAGTTCGTGATGATCTGCACGCCCACGCGACCGGACTTCTCGGGGTGGAACTGGGTCGCCATCACGTTGCCGCGTGCAGCGGCCGCCGTGACCGTCCCCCCGTACTCACAGGTGGCGATGACATCGTCGGTCGCTTCCGGCGCGTAGCTGTGCACGAAGTACACCCACGGGTCCTCCGGCAGCTTCGAGAACAATGGCGACTCGCCGTGCAGGTCGAGCCGGTTCCACTGCATCTGCGGCACCTTGATGCGGGTCTCCGCCGACGTGAGCCGGCGGATCGTCCCCGGAAGAATCCCGAGCCCATCGACCCCGGGGTTCTCCTCACTCGACTCGTACAGCGCCTGCATCCCCACGCAGATCCCGATGAACGGCGTACCCGACGCCACGGCCGCGTGCGCGATTTCGTCGACACCGGTCTCTCGAATCGCTTCCATGACGCGGCCGAAGGCACCGACGCCCGGCAGCACGACACCAGACGCCGCGGCGACCTCTTCGGGGTCTCTCGTCAATACGGGATCGGCGCCGGCGCGTTCCAGCGTCTTTTGAGCCGATCGCAGGTTGCCGATGCCGTAGTCGAGGACTGCCACCCGGGGGGCGGTCACAACACGCCCTTGGTCGACGGAAGGCCACCACCGGTGACGGCAACGGCGTCGCGCAACGCCCGAGCCGCTCCCTTGAAGCTGGCCTCGATGAGGTGATGCGTGTTGACGCCCCGCTTCGACGTGATGTGCAGGGTGATGCCGGCGGAGGTGATGAACGCCCGCCAGAACTCTTCGGCGAGCTGCGGATCGAACGGCGGCGTGCCGTGGATGACCTCGCCGGGAATCTCGACCTCGTAGTGCAGGTACGGACGGCCGGACAGGTCCAGGGCCGTCTCGATGAGCGCTTCGTCGAGCGGCACCATGTTGGACGCGAAGCGACGCACGCCGACCTTGTCGCCGAGCGCCTCCTTGAACACGGACCCGAGCAGGATGCCAGTGTCCTCCACCGTGTGGTGCAGATCGATCTCCAGATCGCCCTCAGCGTGCACCGTCAGATCGAACCCGCCGTGTCGCCCGAGCTGGTCGAGCATGTGATCGAAGAACGGGATTCCCGTCGAACAATCGGTGGATCCGGAACCATCGAGGTCGAGCTCGATCTTGATCCGGGTCTCCTTGGTGTCACGGCTGGCGGATGCGGTACGCATGCGACCAAGTCTAGCTGTGCTGACCCATGCGCCCCATCTCGACAGGCCGGCGTCGCGGTCAGTCCACGGCGGCGTGTCTCGCAGAGCGCCGAGCAGCTGTGCTTACCCATGCACCCCATCTCGACAGGCCGGCGTCACGGCCAGTCCACGGCGGCCTGGCGGGAGCGCCCGGTCTGGTCAGCCCAGAATGTCCTGGAGGGCAGCGAGAAGGCGGTCGTTTTCCTCGGGGGTTCCGATGGTCACGCGCAGGCAACCTTCGAGACCCGGCCACGATGCGCAGTTGCGGAGCAGGATCGAACGATCGACCAACGCCTGCCACAGTTCGTCGCCGCCCATGGTCTCGGGGCGGAACAGGAAGAAGCTCGCAGCGCTGTTCCACGTCGTGACCGGCAGATCCTCGAACGCGGTCAGCAATCGGCCTCGCTCCTCGATCACCTGCGCGACGCGGACGTCCATCTCGTCGCCGAATTCCAACGCGGCCAAACCGGCCGCCTGCTTCATCCCGTCGAGGTGGTACGGGAGGATCACCTTGAACAACTCGTCCACGATCCAGCTGGGTCCAAGCAGGTAGCCGAGACGGGCAGACGCCATCGACCACGTCTTCGAAAACGTTCGGGACACCACCATCGCCGTGTCCTCGTCGATCCGGCCGACGGCCGAGCTGGGGGCGAACTGCCCGTAGGCCTCGTCCACCACGAGCAGCGTGTGCGAGCCGGCAAGCATCTCCAACACCCGGTCGACCGTGTCGGGCGGGTCGATGAGTCCGCTCGGGTTGTTCGGAGAACAAAGGAACAGGACGTTCGGATCGGTCTGCTCGATGACCCGCTGCACCTCGTCGAGATCGAGCGAGAAGTCATCGCGCCGCGCGCCCTCGACCACCGTGGTTCCAGCGGTCTTCGAAATGTGGCTGTGGAGTGCGTACGTCGGTTCGAACACGGCCGCGGTCCGGCCGACGCCGCCGAAGGTGAGCATCAGTGTCTGCAGGACCTCGTTGGACCCGTTGCCGACGAACACCTCACCCACGGAACGCCCGTACCGCTCGGCCAATGCCGCTCGAAGGGCCGTCGCCTGACGATCCGGGTAACGATTCCATTCCATGTCGCGAGCGGCCTGTGCGACGCGCTCGGCGAAGGCGGCGGGAGGGGACGCCGGCGCCTCGTTGGTGTTCAGCCGAACCTCGACATCGAGCTGGGGCGAGTGGTATCCGGCCCGGAGTGCGAGGTCGTCTCGGATCGCAGGACGCTGCATCAGAACGCCCGTTGCGCGCTCTGCAGACTGCGGGAGGCGCTGATCAGCGATCGTTCCACCTCGAAGAGGCGGATGGAGACGTCGTCGTGTTCGGTGCCCCGGTGACGCTCGGCCACGTCGGCGATGCGACCGACAAGTTCCTCGATCTGGGTGGCGACAGTGGACAGCTCGGCCTGGTCAGAGGTCATGCGTGTCACGCTACTTGCCGAATTCTTGATCTGCGGATGCGGCATCTTGCACGATCGTGTTACCTTCGCCATACGGCCCCGGGTTCCGCCACCTGGTGGCCGTGATGCGACACACGCTGAGGGTTCCGCCGCCCTCGTGTCGCCCGAGGAGCGGATGCGTTCACGCATCCGCTCCTCGTCTTTTGCGGGCCCGAGGCGCCGTAGGATGAGGCCATGCAACTGCGGATCGAACCCCGTCCTGACCTGCCGTCCGTGGTGCATCTCGATCCTGAGCCCGACGACGGCATCGTCGAACTCATCGACGCGATCCGTCTCGCCGACAACGCCGGCTCCGACTGCCCCACCTGGGTCCACGGCGCCACCGACACATTCGACGAAGCGATGGTGGCCGAGGGGTTCACCAGCGACCGCACCCTCCTCCAGATGCGCTGTCCACTTCCGGCCGCACCAACGGACCTGGTGACCCGCTCGTTCACCGACGCCGACACCGACGAATTCATCGCCGTCAACAACCGGGCATTCTCCTGGCACCCCGAGCAGTCGGGGTTGACGCGAGAGTCCTTCGCCAAGGATCGGGACGCAGACTGGTTCGATCCCGACGGGTTCCGGCTGCACCACGTGGACGGCCGCCTCGCCGGCTTCTGTTGGACCAAGGTTCACACCGAGCCGGAGGCGCTCGGCGAGATCTACGTCATCGCCCTCGATCCGGACGTTCACGGCCGCGGCCTGGGGGTCCCGATGACGCTCGCCGGCCTGGCCCACCTCGCCGACCGGGGGCTCACCACCGGGATGCTCTACGTCGAGTCCGACAACGACGCGGCCGTGGCCACCTACGAGCGCATCGGATTCTCGGTCCATCGCTCCGACAAGCTGTGGCGACGACCATGACCGCACCGACTCGCCGCAAGCGGCCCGAGACCCGTTACGACCACGACCGGGAGGCGCTCGGATCGCTGCTCGATCAGCACCCGGCCTATCGCGTCGACCAACTGTGGCAGGGTCTCTACGCCGAAGGCCTGGAGCTCGAAGACATCTCCACGCTCCCCAAGGCGCTGCGAGCAGATCTCGGCGAACTCCTCCCCCGCGCCCTGCACGAACGCACCCAGCGGATCTCCGAAGGCGGAGAGACCCACAAGTGGCTGTGGGGTCTGGCCGACGGCGACGCGGTCGAAACCGTGCTCATGCACTACCCCGGCCGATCGACCGTCTGTGTGAGCAGCCAGGCCGGCTGCGCCATGGCCTGCGGGTTCTGCGCGACCGGACAGGAGGGCTTCCGCCGCCACCTCACCACCGGCGAGATCGTGGAGCAGGTCATCCGGGCCCGCGAGGCCGCCAAGCCCCGGCGCCTCTCGAACGTGGTCTTCATGGGGATGGGCGAACCTCTCGCGAACTATGACGCCGTTTGGGGTGCCGTTCGCCGCATCCACGGCGACCTCGGCCTCTCCGCCCGCCACATCACCATGTCCACCGTCGGCGTCGTACCGGGCATTCGCCGAATGGCCGAAGAGTCGCTGCCGGTGAGCCTCGCCGTGTCGCTGCATGCCTCCACCGACGAGCTGCGCAACGAGCTCGT
>CALBVR010000147.1 GCA_937969565.1 uncultured Acidimicrobiales bacterium
GTCGCCGTCGCGAATCCTTCGGTCTGCTGGAACTTGACGATCGTCTCGCGTTGGCTGTCGACACGATCCTCGCTTTGGAGCGTGGCCTGCCGGGCGATGGCGACCTGCTCCTGGAGAACGGAGATCTGGAGCTCCTGTTCGGCGATGATCGCCTCCAGCTCGGCAACGGTGGGATCGCTCTGCAATGATGGCGCAGCGGCCACCGTGACTTCGGTGGTGTCGGCAACCACCACCTCCGCGGTTTGAGCGTCGGAGCGAGCGGCTCCGAAGATGATGAGGCCGGCGAGCGTCAGCAGAATCACGGAGAACGCTGGCGGACGCGACGAAGATGCCTGTGTGGCGGTATTCATATTTGGCACACGGTAGGGGTCGGACGCCGACTTCCTCAGCTGAAAGCACGGTGACCTACGCCACTTGGCCCGTTTTCCATCGCGGGCGTCAGGGCAAAAAAGACCGGGAATTCAGGCCGTTTCTCACATTGAGGCGTTGAGTCTCAGCCCATCTCGTGAATTTGCACTCCAGTCTGCGACAAATCGGTACCTGTCGCCGCGGATCGTGGTGGTTCGCCACTCGATGATCTCCGCGCCATGCTGGCCGAGCCGCTCGAGGAAGAAGGCGGCGTCGTTGCGTTTGAGGCCGAGCCGTTCCCGGTCGGCGAAGCTCGGCAGGACCGGCTTCAGTCGTTCCCAACCCTGATTCGGCCGCAGCCCGCAGGCCCGCTCGAGCTCGTCGTAGAGCGCGGTGTGCGAGAAGTCGGCCTGCAACACCGGTTCGGCGATCGAGCGGGGAAGCCAGGCCCGGTCGACGGCCAAGGGGGCGTCGCCGGCGTTGCGAAGACGCTCGAGATAGACGAGCTCGGCATCCTCGGCAAGACCGAGATGGTTGGCGGCTTCTGCGTTGGTGACCACGCCGAGTTCGAGCACCTCGCTGGTCTGGGTCACGCCGGACGCCTCGATCGAACGAAAGAGGCTGTAGAGACCGCCGAGGGGTTGTTCGAATTCGGCCTTGTTGACGACGGTTCCACGGCCACGTTCCCGTCGGAGCACTCCGGTCTTGTTCAGATGACGGATGGCCTCGCGGACCGTGTGCCGACTCACGTCGTATCGCTTCACCAGTTGTGCATCGGTCGGAAATCCGTCGTCGAACTCGCCCGCTTCCAGGCGGGCACGGAGCTCGGCTTCGAGCTGGGCCCAGAGCGGAAGCGGGCTGTTTCGGTCGAGTCGTGTTGTCGTCACGCAAGCCATCGTAGCGACACCACACCAATCCACTCATTTGTATGGCAATGGTGTCGGGTCCGGCTGCTACGGTGCCAGCGTGCGCATGTTCCAGATGGCTGGTCCCGAGGGGCGGCGGACGATCGTCGTGATCGGTGAAGGTCTGCTCGGCGGAGCCGTCTCGGACCGCATCCGTCGAGGCAACCCGCTCGTTGAATCGCACCGATCGACGAACTGGTCTGAACCGCCCGCATCGCTCGGCTCCGACCTGGCCCGGCTGCTCGACGGCCTCGAACCGTCCGGTTCGGCCGAGGTGATCTGGACCGCCGGAGAGGCCGGCATGCAGCTCCCCGACTTCGACCACACAGCCCATCGCACCCGGTTCGCCTCGCAGCTGCAGGCCGTCGAAGCCGCGGCGGCAGCGCACGCCACCACCGTTCGGTTCCACCTGGCAAGTTCCGCCGGCGCCCTCGGGCCGCCGACCCCGTCGCCAAGGGCACCGACGCAGACCTCTCCCTATGCGGAGCGGAAGCGGATCGAGGAGGAGACCTTGCTCGACCTCGGTGACGCTCATCGGGTGTATCGCATCGCCTCCGCCTACGGTGCGCCGACCGCATCGGGCCGGGCGGGCGTGATCGGTTTACTCATTCGCAACTCACTGCTCGGGCGGGAGACGGAGCTGTTCGCCCGACCGTCGACGCTGCGCAACTACGTGCATCATCACGACGTCGCCGAAGCCATGCTGCGTGCGCTCGATGTCGCAACCGACCGTCGGCTGCTGCTGGCCGCAGACCGTTCCCACACCATGAGCGAGGTGCTTGCCGAGGTCGGCCGTGTGGTGCGTCGGGCGGTTCCGGTGATCCACCGCCCGCCGGCCAACGACCACGACATGGTGTTCGACCCGGCCGCAGCCTCGCCGCTCCTGCCGCAGCGGTCGCTGGCCGCCGGCGTTCGCTCGACCTACGACGCCCTGCTGTCGCGCTGAACCCACCGCAGCCCGGACCGACCCGGGTGCTAGCGTTTCCGGGTGCTTCAGCTGTCCGTGATCGTGCCCGTCTACATGGGCGCCGACTACCTCGACGACCTTTGTGCAGCGCTTGCTGCCTTCGGCGAGGACCTGGAGCACGATGGCGTGCCGCTTCGCCTGCAGGAGGCGATCTTCGTGGACGACGAGTCCCGCGACGACTCGGCGGCCGTGTTGACCGAGCTCGCCGAACGCCATGACTTCGTGCAGGTCATCACGCTGTCACGCAATTTCGGCCAGCACGGGGCGACGATCGCCGGCATCCTGCACTCCGCCGGCGACTGGGTCGTGTCGATGGACGAAGACCTCCAGCATCCGCCCGATCTCATTCCCACCCTTCTGGCCGCTGCCGTCGCCGAGCAACTCGACGTCGTGTACGGCGCGCCTTCGGGTCGGGCCCATTCCGCCTTCCGAGACTTCGCTTCGCGAACGGCGAAACGGCTCGTGGCGGCCGTTTCCGGGGCCGATCAACTCAATCTGGCGTCGAGCTTCCGGGTGATCCGCGGACCGATCGCCCGAGCCGCTGCCGCCACGGCGTCACACGAGACCTACCTCGACGCTGCGCTGTCCTGGTACACGACGCGGGCACATCGCATCGAGCTGGATCTGGTCGATGAACGGGTGCAATCAGGCCAGGCCAGCGGGTATTCGCTTCGGCGTCTGATCTCGCATGCCCGGCGCGCACTCACTGCGGGCGACATGAAGTTCCTTCGCCTGATCGGCGGAGTCGGGCTCCTCGGCGTTGTCGCTGCCGCGGTGCTCGGAGGAAGGCTGGCGCTCCTGTGGGCGACGGGCAACCTGGATCGCGCTACCGCTGGTTGGCCCTCCACATTCGCCGCCCTGCTGTTCTTCGGCGGCGTCATCGCTGTGCAGTTGGTCGTGCTGACCGAATACGCCATCTCTTCCGCCCTCCACCTGCGGGGCAAGCCTGCGTATTTTGCCGTCGACCGAAGCGCCGACTCGGAGCTGGCCGAATGGTACGCATCGAACCCTCCGACAGGATGACAGCAGCGCGCACGTCCCGGTCATCGGTCGGCGTGCTGGCCACGGCGCTGAACTTCCCGCTTGTCTTCATCGGCATCGTCGCGATCACGACGCAGACGGACGGCGACCAGGAGATCGCGCTGTTGAACCTGTGGGCGCTGTGGGGCTTCCTCCAGGCGCTCCTCGGTCAGGTCGGCCTGGCCACCGCCGTCCTGGACCGACTCCGCTGGAACGTCCCGGCCGTACTTGCTCGTGCGGGACTGCTCTCCCTGGCGGCCGGGCTGCTCGTGAGTCCGTTCCGCGGCCGGCTCTTTCCCGGGCACGAACGGTGGATTGCCGCGGTGATGGTGACCGCCGGCGCCGTCTTCCTCATCGGCCGGCTGCGCGGCGGCCGCTCGTTGGCGGGCGACGCTGTCTCGACCGTGGTCATCACGGCCGGAGAGAACCTGGTCCGCACCTCGTTGCTCCTCCTGATCCTCGCGGCGGGCCGAGACCCGATTGCCGACGTGGCCATCGTCGGACCGTTCCTCGTCTCCATCGTCTTCTTGCATCGCCGCAGCGGTGAGGGCGATGCCGGCCGCGCAGACTCGTCGAGTCCGGCTCGGATCTGGAGTGGCGTGCTCGCGGGTCTGCCTGCGGTGGCGGCCTACGCCATCGTTCCGGGCTTGACGCTGCTCGGGACGATCGACGACCTCGACGCGTACTCGATCGCAACGTCGCTGCTTCGCGGCCCCCTTCTCGTGGCCACGTTCGCGTCGGCCTGGATCGTGCAGGGGCTCCGAAGCGGCGATGCGCCGTCGTGGCGATTCGGGCTCGTCCTCCCCGTACTCCTGGTCGCCCAACTCGTGGTCGAATCACTCGGGATCGGCCTGATTCCCGGGCTCGTCATCCACGGTTTCGCCAGCGGCACGGCGCTGTTTCTCACCTACATGATGACGCTTGGGGCACTTTCGGACATCGATCAGTTGGGCCGCCGGGCCGTGGCGGCCACGATGCTCGCCGTCGTGGTCTTCGTCGTCTTGCTGCGGGCGTCGCCCAGCGATCTCGTCCACCCGTTCCTGTCCCTCACCGCAGCCGCCACGGCAATCGGTGCGTTCGCCATGATCGGGATGCGAGAGGCAGAGGTCGGCTCATGATCATCGTCACCGGGATGCATCGATCGGGCACGTCGTTGGCGGCGCTCGTCCTTCGGGAGCTCGGAGCCGACTTCGGTCCGGCCGACCGGTTGTACGACGCCGACCGGTGGAATGCGAATGGCTACCTCGAACGGGTCGATGCCGTCGATCTCAACAGCCGCATGATCACCGGCCACGCCCGCACGACGAGCCGTGTTGCGGCTGTGCGATCGCAGCTCGGCTACCTGCGGATGCCGTCTGCGGCGAGCGTTACTGCCCGAGCGCAAGAGCTGGAGAGCGAGCGGCAGGTCCTGGCCGGCTCGCTCGATGGACTGTTCGTCAAGGATCCTCGCTTCTGCATCACCCTCCGCCAGTGGACGGAACGTCAGGCGGGCCTCGTCGTGGCGCTCCGCCATCCTTCGGCCTCGGTGGCCTCACTCCGAAAGCGAAACCGGCTACCCGAGGCTCTCGGCCACCGATTCTGGCGATGGCACATGGAACAGGTCCTTCCGTTCCTCGGACCCGAGACCCTCGTGATCCGCCAGGATCGGCTCACCGGTCCCGACCATGCGGACGAAGTGGAACGAATCCGCAGCTGGATGTCGGAAGTCGCCGGGGTCGCCGCGACACCGATGGCAAACGACGTGATCGACACCTCCCTCGTCCATCACGCGCCCTCCACCGAGGGCGTTCCGCATCAATCGCTCGAGCTCTGGGATCAACTCTTGGCCGCACGGTCCTGGCACAGCTGAGCGCCCCACGTCGGGATCGGCCGAAGCCGACCGCCGGCGTGCGAAACTGATTTCTGCGGGCGGAGTGCCGATTGGACCCCAGACGGCGGCGGCACACTCCCGTGTCTCCTCCGGCGGACCTCAGGAGGAACCATGGCGAAGTCCCGCTCCCACGTGCGTACCCGATGGCTCACCGTCGTTGTGTTGGCGCTTGCCGCAACGTTGCTGCAGATCGCTCCAGCCGGAGCTCAGGGCCCCGGCGGTCACTGCACGCTCACGCCGCTCGAAGACGGCTCGGCCGCGCTCGAATGGAACGTTGACGGTGGGTCGAACCGCGAGACGAGCGTCCGGGTTGACGACCGCTGGTTGTTCACCGCCGCGGTCGGAGCGACCACTGCGACCATCGAGGACTGGAATCCGGCCTCGCAGTACTCCATTCGCCAATGGAAGCAGGAGGCACGATTCGACTTCGCCTGCGACACACCCGCTCCCCTGCCCACGCCGCAGGGCTGGTGCACCCACCCTCCGGCGGAAGGCGGGTTGTTGCAGC
>CALBVR010000148.1 GCA_937969565.1 uncultured Acidimicrobiales bacterium
TGTTCTTCGGGCTGTGGGCATCCGGTGTGTTCAGCGAGGACCGCGTGGAAACCATCGCCTCGGCCGCCGACGTCGAAACGATCACGCTCGAAGGCGAGGGCGGAACGGTCGACGTCGTGCTGTCGAACACCGAAGCGGGAGTCGCGCTCGACAACGCGAACCTCGCCGCCCTCGACGAACCCGAGCTGTACGTGCTTTGGGTCATCCGCCACGACGGCGACGCACCCGAGTTCGTGGGCAACATCACCGAATGGAGTGATGTGGACAAGGCCTGGGACCTCTCGGTCAACAACGTCGAGATCCTGGCGATCAGCATCGAGCAGGCACCAAGCCCGACCGCGCCATCCGACGAAATCGTGTTCGTCGGCGAGCGGGACCGAAGCTGAGGCGAGGGATCAGGCGCAGCCTTCGATCCAGCGGACCGGGTCAAGGAAGCCGTTGCGCATCGCGACGACAACACCGTCCGGATCGGTTTCGAACAGGATCGTCGACTCGGCATCGCCAGCCGGCGCCACGGTGAGATAGCGGCCGTCGGGGCCGAGGTAGTAGTGCTCGTCCTCCTGCAGCAGGCCGGGGTACGCCGCACGAACATCGTCGATCGTGCTGCCAAGACCGACCCCCTCTGCCGTCTGCTGATCTTCCCGCACGGTCTCGATTCGAGACACGACCGACTGTTCACCGTCGCCGAGCATCATGAACCACGGGCTCCACGGGTCGCCGGCGATCCGAACGTAGTTGCAGCCCTCGGAGATCTCGTCGGCGGTGGCCGGATCGTAGGCGGGAGCGCCGAAGTTCTCCGTCAGCTCCGCCCAGGTGATGCCGAGCTCGACGCCACCGAAGCTGTCGGCTGTGAGGACGGCATCGCCGGCGAACGGCGACTCGTCCTCCGACACGAATTGTTCCGTGAGCAGGTACATGCCTTCGACACCGGCCGCGTTCCCGAAGAGGCAGTCGAACCGGTCATCGACATGACGGACGTGGGCGTACCCATCGAAGATGGTGACGTCGAAGGCGCAGTCGACGGCCTCGCCCGACAGTTCGTAGCGGGCCACATTGCCGTCCAGCGCCACGGTCGTGGAGTCGATGATCGCAAGGTTGTATGCCGGGCCGCCCGTCGAGTTGTCGAAGGCGATGGTCACGGTGTCGCTGGCGACATCGGTGATGCGAAGCGAACCGGTCGCTCCGCAGCAGACCGCATCGCCCGGGAACGGAGCGAACGCGTACTCGTAGTGACCCGGACGCACCAGCGGATCGAAGAACGTTGGCGTCGGGTCGATCCGATCGAAGGTGAGCTCCATGTCGAGGTCGCCCCAGGTGGCGTCGCTCACCACGCCGTCAGCCACCGACCCGAGGATCAGAGTTCCCGACACCCGGCCGTCGTCGCCGAACTCTCGGAGGAGCCAGCCGTCGCCAGACGGATAGGACCGACCGTGCACGGTGATCGGTTCGCCGACCGTGTCGTAGGTGAGCTCGCCGCGCACCATGTCCTCATGTTCGGTCAGCCAGAGGGAGAAGCCGATCCGGCCGTCGATGGTTCCCGTCCACACGGACCGCTCGCCCTCGGTGGCGATGCTCCCACCCTGCAAGGGATTCGGGGTGTCCTCGGTGGCGTCGGCCTCGTCCGGCTCCCCGTTCTCGGCGGATCCATCGGTGGCGGTTTCGGCCGTTGACGAATCGTCGTCATCCGACTCGGCGGGACCGGCCGTGTCGTCATCGCTGCTCGCCTCGTCGATGGAGATGTTGAGCGGAGCGTCGGCCGTCTCGCCATCCGTCGTTCCGTCGGAACCACAGGCGGACAGGGCAGTCAGCGTCAGGAGCGCAGCCAGAACGGACCGCCATGGGGAGGGCTTCGCGAAGAACATCATGTCTGCACCGTACGAGTGGGCGGCACCCGCGTCACTGGGGAGGCCACCCGACAAGGCAGCGGCAACTCCGGCTGGGTGCGGCCCACTACGGTGATGCCGTGGTCCAGCACGCACACAGCCACAGTCACGACCACGGCCTCACCGGCGGGTGGAGCGTCTGGCTTCAGCACCCGGCGCTGAAGGCCGTCCTCGCCGCAGTTGGCATCGTGGCCGTGGCCACCGTCATCGGCATCGTCCTGCTGTGGCCGACCGGCGAGGGAGCGGCCGAGGCGACGGACCGGGCGGATGAGCTCGGTGTGTTCACCGACCGAGTCTCCGCCGTCGTCGATGAAGCGGTGGAGGCCGAGTGCAGCTACTCGACACTCGAGCGACCACAGCGCTGCCTCATGTTGGTGCTCACCATCGAGGAGGGTCCCGATGCCGGCGCGGTGATCGGCCTGCCGGAGATCAACCGCCAGTTGCAGCCCGGCGTTCCGCTACTCGAAGCCGGCGATGAGGTCGTACTGCAGTACGCACCGACCACCAACAGCTACGCCTATGCCGATCGGGAGCGGGGCTCCACGCTCGTCTGGCTGCTCATCGCGTTCGTTGTCGTGGTGGTCGCCCTCGGGCGCAGCCGGGGTGTGCTTGCGCTGCTGTCCATGGCGTCCACGGTCGCCGTGCTCGTGGGATTCATCGCCCCGAGCGTGCTCGACGGAAACGATCCGGTGCTCGTGGCCGTCGTCGCAGCATCCGCCATCGCGTTCTTCAGCCTGTACCTCACGCACGGCTTCTCGCCGACGACCACCGTCGCGCTCGCCGGAACCCTCGGAGCGCTGCTTCTCACGCTCGCGCTCGCCGCGCTCTTCTTCCAGCTCTCCCGCTTCACGGGGCTGGCGTCGACCGACTCGTTGATCCTCCCGTTCCTCGCCACCGATCTGGACATGACCGGCCTGCTGTTGGGTGGCGCCGTCATCGGTTCGTTGGGCGCGCTCGACGACGTCACCGTCACCCAGGT
>CALBVR010000149.1 GCA_937969565.1 uncultured Acidimicrobiales bacterium
GTTCCAGCGTCGGAAGATGTCGACGCTCTCCGGCTGCAGGATGTCGTGCCGGTGCTCGAATGCGTTCCATTGGTCCCACCGGAACATCGACTCGTCGCTCGGAGCGATCTGCGGGTTGGAACGGAGCTCGGCGTCCTTGACCATCGCCTGGGCAACGTCGATGCGGAACCCGTCGACGCCGCGGTCCAACCAGAAGCGGAGAATGTCGTCGAAGGCATCGAGGACAGCTGGGTTCCGCCAGTTGAGGTCGGGCTGTTCCGGGAGGAAGAGGTGGAGGTAGTACTGGCCGCTCGCTTCGTCGAGCGTCCACGTCGGTCCGCCGAAGTAGCCGACCCAGTTGTTCGGCAGAGATCCATCGGCGGGAGCGTCGCGCCAGATGTAGTGGTCGCGGTACGGATTGTCCGGGCCCTTCAGGGCTTCACGGAACCACTGATGTTGGTCGCTCGTGTGGTTCGGAACGATGTCGATCAGCACCCGCATTCCGAGTTCGTGCGCGCGGGCGACGACCGCATCGAAGTCGTCGAGCGAACCGTAGGTCGGATCGATGGCGGTGTAGTCGGCAACGTCGTAACCCCAGTCGCGCATCGGCGACGCATAGAACGGCGTCACCCAGATGATGTCGACGCCCAGCCAGGCAAGGTGCTCGAGACGATCGAGCATCCCGGGAAAGTCGCCGATGCCGTCGCCGGTGCCGTCAGCGAACGAGCGAATGTAGATCTCGTAGCCGACGGCGTGTTCCCACCAACGTTGGACAGGCTCCATGCCGTCATCTCCTCCTACCGCAACTCGACGCGAATGTAACCGTTTACATCGCAGCGGGAAAGCCCGCACATCCCGCGTTGCGGCGGCAGCCGAGCGTCGCCTCACCCGTTGCGGGCGAGCACAACGAACCATGGAAGTCCGACCCTGTGCAACCTACGCTGGCCTGAATCACACGAAGAGTGGAGTCACCACGCCATGACGTCCTTTCATTTCACACCACGTGTTGCCCGCAACAGCCTCCTGCTGCTGTGTGCGATCGCACTCGCGATCACCACGTGGAATCTTCGCTCGGCCAGCGCCGCCGACGTCAACCACGGCACGGTCGTGCCCGAGATTCCTCGCCGCGACACGCCAATCGTCGCCGACGGGAAGGTCTACGCCACGATCCAGATGCACGATCGGGTCATCGTTGCCGGCAACTTCACCACCGTGGAGCGGCGCAACGGAACGACCGTCGGACGGACCCACATCTTTGCGTACGACATCAACTCCGGCGCCCTGATCGAGGACTACAACCCGGTCCTCGACGGCGAAGTTCGCGCCGTGATCGGCGATGAGGACACGGGCGACATCTTCATCGGCGGCAAGTTCAAGACCATCGACGGAACGACTCGACTGCGTGTCGCAAAGCTCGACTGGAACGGCGCCGTCGACCCCGTGTTCGACGTGGCGGCTGATGCCAGCGTGCGAAGTCTTGAGCTCGGCCCGAACACGCTCTGGCTCGGCGGCAACTTCGAAACGCTCGACGGGGTTCGCCATGCCCGCATCGGTGCCGTCGACGCCACGACCGGCCGGGTGGATGACACCTTCGCCATCAACGTGGAGGGCGTGGCCGGCAAGGACGGCTCCAACACCGTTCGGGCCCTGGACCTTCACCCCGATGGCAACCGCCTCCTGGTCGCCCACAACGGCGACGACCTCGTCGGGCCCGATGGCCCGCATGCGATCGCGCACACCGGCCTGGCGATCATCGACGTCCGCGACAACTCGGTCACCCCATGGCGCACCGACTGGTTCCGCCTGGTCAAACAGTGGTGCTCGCTCGGTGCACTGCAGATCCAGGACGCCGAGTTCTCTCCGGACGGCTCGTTCTTCGTTGCCGTGGAGAAGGGCGGCTTCCGCTGCGACAAGGCGGTCGCCTTCAACACGACGGACGACGGCGCCGGCAACGACCCGAAGTGGGTCACGGCTGCGCACGACTCCGTCTACTCGGTCGGCATCTCCGACGCCGCCGTGTACATCGGCGGTCACTTCTGCTTCATCCGCGACTATGGCCCGGTCGACGCCCAGGCCGTCACACAGAACTTCTGGTTCAACAAGCCGACGAGCTGCGTGAGCGGCGGCAACACGTCCGTCGGCGAGTTCGACGCCCGTCACCAGATCGCGGCACTCGATCCGCAGACCGGCGCAGCGCTGGACTGGAACCCGAAGACGAACGCACAAGAGGCGACCTTCGACATCGAACTCATCGATCGGGGCCTCCTCCTCGGGATGGACCGCGACCGGGTCAACGACATCCGCACCGGACGCCACGCCTTCCTCGACTTCGGTGGCGTCACGCCACCATTCGAGCCGCCCGTCGGTCCCACGCCATCGTGCACGGCGACCTTGCGGGGCGACGGCAACGTCGAACTCAGCTGGAACGACCTGCCCGGGGTGGACAGTTGGTCCGTCCGCAAGAACGGCTCGTGGCTGGCCACCGTGCAGGACGACACCACCCACGTCGACGTCCAGCCGGACGCCGGCGCCCACACGTACTCGATCCGGCACCGGCTCGCCGGCGCGGTCGTGGAGACCACCTGCCAGCCGGACCCGATCGTCATCGATGACGGACCGGGCAACGATCCGCTGGCCTGCACGGCCACGGTCCTCGGCAACGGCAACGTCCGAGTCGAATGGAACGACATCGGAGCGAACCGCTACATCGTGCGCCGGGACGGATCCTGGCGGGCCACGGTGACGACCACGTCGTACGACGATGCTCCCGTAGCCGCGCAGCACACGTACCTGGTTCGCGTGAAGATCGACGGCGTCAACACCGACGTCACCTGCACACCGGATCCCGTCGTGATCGACGCCGACAACGGACCCGACTGCACCGTCGCTGCTGCGG
>CALBVR010000150.1 GCA_937969565.1 uncultured Acidimicrobiales bacterium
TTGCGTAGCGAAGCGGAGCAAAAGGCGACCTCAACCCAGAAGGTCGCTCTGCGACCGTGGGTTGACGTGGGCCTAGCTGGAGTCGAACCAGCGACCTCACCCTTATCAGGGGTGCGCTCTAACCAACTGAGCTATAGGCCCGAAGGCGAAGTAACGGTACCGACTCAACCCCGCCGGGGCAACGTCGAAACCGGACGAGCTGTCTCTTCTTCGACAACTGTCACACGGATGCCGCCGGTGAGGTCGCTGATCAGGTTGAGCAGGATGGCGACGAGGACGGCGAATCCGGTGGCGGCGACGGCAAGAACGAGGCCGCCGAGGGCCACGGCGTTGAAGATTTCTTCGCCTTCGATGGTGAAGTCTTCGAGGGCGAAGATCTCCTGGGCGAAGTTCTCGACGTCTTCGATGACGCCGGAGCTGTCGGCGGCGTTCCAGAGGAGTACGCCGGCGACCATGACGACGACCCACATGCAGAAGAAGAAGAGGAGCGACACCTTGAGGACGGACCAGGGCTCGATGTGGCGGACGAGTCGCCGGACCTTGCGGGCGCGCAGTCGCCGGTCCTGGAACCGTTCAACGATGGCGCCGGGTGCGGCGACGGCGGTCTGGGTGCGAGCGGGTACCGGGGCGTCCGTTTCGAAGAATTCGTCGAGTCGTTCGTCGAACTCTTCATCGGGCGCGCCGGTGGAGAACACGCTGTCTTCCTGATCGTCGATGGCCGTCACGCAGAGCAGTGTATTCGATACGGGGACCATCGAAAGACCGCCTTGGTGTGTCGGGTGATTCAGCCCGATTCGGCGGGGAGGAAGACGACGAGGAGCCAACCGTCGTGGTCGGGAAGTGCCAGGCGATGTTGTTCGAAGGTCCTGGTGCCGTCGGGGGTTCGAAGCACCCGCATCTTCGGGGCGAGCGGGGCGACATCGTGTCGGGTCCAGGCCGCTTCGAAGATGGGGTGAGCGGCGCGGAGCTCCTCGGTGAGGTCGTCGAGGACGGGGCTGGGGTGGCTGGTGCGGTGGGCGCGGAACTGGCGGGTGAGGCGTTCGACTTCGTGCTCCCAGTCCTCGATGAGCGTGGGGAGGTCCGGGTCGGTGAGGAAGATGCGGAGCAGGTTGGGTCGTTCGCCGGCATGGTCGAGCATGGGGAAGAGCTGGGCTTCGGCGGCGTTCCAGCCGACGAGATCCCAGTGGTGGTCGAGGATGTAGGCGGGGTTCGGGTCGAGCCCGTCGAGCAGCCGTTGACTGGACGGGTCGAGCGTTGAGTCGGCGACGTCGGCTGGAAGGTGGACGGCGGCGAGCGCGAAGAGGTGCTGGCGTTCGGTGCGACTGAGGCGCAGTGCCGTGGCGAGCCCGGAGAGCACGTCGGCGGAGACGCGGTTCGCCTTGCCCTGTTCGAGTCGGGTCAGCCAGGAGACGCCCACGCCGGCGAGTACAGCGACCTCTTCGCGGCGGAGGCCGCTGGTGCGCCGGTGTCCGGTCGTTGGCAGACCGACCGCGACGGGGTCGAGCCGTTCCCTCCGGGTGCGGAGGAAGGATCCCAGTTCGGCGGCTTCCATCCTCTCGAGGGTAGGGGATCACGAACGATCTGTTCCTACCACTGGTGGTACCACCATCGTCCGGGTCTTCCCCGTGGGAACGGACGCTGCGAGCGTGAAGACCATGTCCACCACCCTCGCCCGCCCATCGAATCTGCTCAGCCGCCGTGCCCAAACAGCCACGTCTTCTGCGATCCGCGACCTGCTCCGCCACGCGCAACGCCCGGGAATGATCTCGCTCGCCGGTGGCCTACCGGACGCCCAGCGTTTCCCGCTGGCCGAGATCGCTGCAGTCACAGACGCAGTGATTCGCAGGGGTGGGCGCAGAGCGCTGCAGTACGGGATGACCGGTGGTGAGGAGTCCACCCGCGCTGCTGCCGCCGACGTCCTGTTCGACGATCAACCGAACCCGGATGATCTCGTGGTCACCACCGGCTCGCAACAGGCACTCGATCTGCTCGGCCGGGTGGTTCTCGACCCCGGCGATGTCGTGGTGTGCTCCGACCCGGACTATGTCGGCAGCCTACAGATCTTCCGTACACATCGAGCCGCCCTGCATGGCATTCGCACCACGCCCATGGGCTTCGACACGGTGGCGTTCGAAGCCGACCTGCGGCGCGGTCTGCGCCCCAAGGCCTGCTACGTCGTGCCCCACTTCCACAACCCGTCCGGAACCCGCATGCCCCGAGACGCCAGAGAGCATCTCGCTGAGCTGTCGTCCCACTACGGCTTCGTCCTCATCGAAGACGACCCGTACCGTGAGCTCCACTACGACGGGCGGGAACCCACAGAGTCCGTCGTGGACCCCGAACTGCACGTGCGGCTCCGGAGCGTGTCGAAGACCCTGGCGCCCGGTCTGCGGGTGGGAGTCATGGCTGCGCCGGAGTGGATCCGAGATGCCGTCATCTCCGCCAAGCAGTCGGCCGACCTCCACACGAGCACCCTCACACAGGCGATCGCCGCCGGCTGCCTCCGAGCCTCGTGGTACCCGGAACACATCGCCTCACTTCGGGTCGACCACGGCATCCGCCGCGATGTGCTCTGCTCAGCCCTCCAACGCGAGTTCGGCGACCGGGTGCGGTTCACCCAGCCCACAGGCGGCATGTTCGTGTGGATCGACGCGCTCGACGGCGTCGACTCGACCGAACTCCTCACCCACGCGCTGGAAGAGGACGTGTGCTTCGTTCCCGGACCCGCGTTCGCCGTGGATCGGGATCTGTCGATCGCACTTCGGCTCAACTTCACGAACGCAAGCGAGGAGGACCTGCGTGAGGGCGTTGCTCGACTGGGACGAGCCCATCGCCGAGCCAGTGCGTGACGGTCAGCAGGCCGTGATGATTCGCATCACGTCCGAGTAGCCACCACCCATGTACGCGTCCCAGGTCACCGTGGTGGTGGACAGGGTCAGCGAGTCGTTGCCCTCGAACGGATGACCGCTTGCCGACGGGTAGGTCGTGCCGGGTACCTCCATCCAGCTGCTCGAGGACAGCTGTCCGCCCAGGTAGATCAGGCCGAGGATCGGCGCGGAGAAGGTCATCGAACCCTGCAGGCGTCCGTTCGACGAGCGGTCGGCGTTGAGATACCAGCTGCAGACCGCCGTTCCGACGGGAATGAGCGCGGACTCGTTCGAGCCGCCGCCGAAGGAGCCGGGTGTCGCCCGGTTGACCCGCAGAGCAGAGGTGAGCACGGTGCACGGAGACTCCGCGAACGCTGACGCCGTGGCATCCGACT
>CALBVR010000151.1 GCA_937969565.1 uncultured Acidimicrobiales bacterium
CGATCGAGCGGGCGGCCGAGATGGGCTGATCGCTGATTTCGGCGATCACGCCGCCGACCAGCGCCACGTTGCCGACCCGGTCGAATCCGGATTCCGGGTCGATGATCCGGCCTCCGGTCAGCACGAGATCGGCGGTCTGGCCATCGGCGAGGCGGAGGCTGGAGTCGAACACGGGGCCGTCGAACGGTTCTGGTTCACTGACCACGGCCGTGCCGTCGGCGGCCGTTTCGCCGGTGCCGTCCGAACCGGCATCGACGGCCCCCGGGCTGCCGGAAACGACGACGCTTTCGCCTGCACCCATGCCGCGGAGACCGGCGAGTGCCGCCGTTCCGAAACCGAGACCGAGCACGATCTTGCGTCGGTCGACGACGTAGTTCTCCGGCTCGTCCGTCGACCGGGGGACCGGCCGCTGACGTGGGGTGGGGGTCTCGTCCGACACGGCAAGCAAGGTTAGCTGCGCTGCTCGCCCATGGAACGACGCGGCGCCACTTCTGCAAGCAGCTGTTCACAACTTCGCTGCAGTCGGCCGAGCGGGAAGTGCAGGGTGGTGGTGCCGGCCGTCGATCGGCTTCGCGTGGCCTCGTCGCCCGCCCGGTTTCGACCGTGGGCGATCTCGACGTCGAGCCGGGTGCCGTCGGGGAGGTGCGCACGCGCTGCGCAGCCAACGATCACCACATCCCACTCGGGCGGAATGGACAGCAGACCGAGGTCGGCCACCGGGTCGGCGGCGTCGAGGGGGACGACGTGAAGCCGGAGGGTGGGGCGCAGCGTGTTCACCCCGACGAGCGTGGGAGCAGGATCGCTGCGATGGAGAACGAGGTCGGTGAGTGCGGCGAGGAGGTCGGCGGCCGGGAGCATCCGTATGAACTTCTGGTGACGAAGGGCGGCAGCGCAAGCACGCAGCGAGAGATGGTGAGTGTCCCACGCCGGTGTGACAGTCCGGCGCGGAGGCCTGAGAATTCAACGATTCCGGGCTGACTGGGCAAATATCTTTCCGTTCTCCAAATTTCGATAAGTAAACGGTTGAATTTGCCATGGGGATGTCGATACGGTTACTGCGGCCGTCCCCCAGGTAACCCGCCACCTGGGGGATGGCTGCTTTTTCGCCCAAGACGGCGCCGAGCAGCAGCAGCCCCGCCAAGGCAGAGACAGCGCAGCCGGCCAGCGGCCGCCAACAAGCGCAGCGAACCAGTCCAGGGACGACCGAGTTCGGCGAAGCCGATACTCGCAGGAACGCAAGGCCCCAAGGGCCGCCGCGTTCCCTGTCACACCCCATCCGTAGGTTGTGGCCATCGACTTCGTATCATGTCTCCGAGCGGTCGGAGGCCTGGCACGACGCCAGAGAACTCTTTCCCTGAAAGGTCCTCCCCGTGGATCCGATCGCAACCGACAACCTCACCAATGGAACCAACGGCCAACGCCGTGGTGCCACCGCCACCCAGGCGTTCGGTGCGGGTCGTCGCGAAAGTCATGACGCCAGCGAGTTCTATGCTCGCTTCACCCCTCCGGTCATCGCCCAGGATGAAGATGTCACCGCGCTCCCGGAGCCGGCGATGCTCGGCCTGGAGGATTGGTGCATCAACGGCGACGCCCGCCACATGACCCAGATCCCGGACAACAGCATTGCGCTCGTGGCGACCTCACCGCCGTACTTCGTCGGCAAGGAGTACGAGCAGGCCGTCGTCGGGGATCGGGATCGTCTTCCCGCCATTCCCACCACGTACCTCGACTACCTGCAGATGCTGCGAGACGTGTTCTCGGAGTGTGTGCGGGTGTTGGAGCCGGGCGGCCGCATCGCCGTCAACGTCGCCAACCTGGGTCGCAAGCCGTATCGCAGCCTCGCGGCCGACGTCATCAACATCCTTCAGGACGATCTCGGCATGCTCCTTCGCGGCGAGATCATCTGGCACAAGGCCGAAGGCGCCACCGGGTCGTTGGCCTGGGGCTCGTACCGCTCGGCCACGAATCCCGTTCTGCGTGACATCACCGAACGTGTGATCATCGCCAGCAAGGGCCGCTTCGACCGGGCGATCAAGCCGGCGAAGCGGGCCGACCAGGGGCTGCCGAACAAGAGCACGGTCAGCGCCGACGAGTTCATGGAGGCCACGCTCGATGTGTGGCGCATCGACCCGGAGAGTGCCCGTCGTGTCGGCCATCCGGCGCCGTTCCCCGTCGAGCTTCCCCGCCGTCTCATCGATCTCTACACCTTCGAGGGCGACGCCGTCCTCGACCCCTTCCTCGGATCCGGGTCAACGATCGTCGCCGCCGAACGCACAGGGCGTGTCGGCGTGGGCTTCGACCTGGACGCCGACTACATCGAACTGGCCCGAGAACGGGTCGCCGCAGAACGGGCCCGCCGCCGGCATCGGCCCGTCGAATCAGCAGGAGATGAACCATTGCCACTCGCCGTACCCGACACCATCGAAGAGCGCGTCGAACACTTCCAGGCACGCGCCACCAAGGAAGGCAAGAAGGCCCAGGACCTCGCAAAGGAGGTGTTGCTGGAGGCCGGCTTCGAGATCATCGACGAGAAGGTGAAGGTCAAGGGAACCGGCCTGCAACTCAACTTTGAGATCGCCGACCGGGCTGGCGAGTTCCGCTACTACGTGGACATGTCCGGCGCCTTCACCAGCAGTCGCCCGGGTCTCATGCGCACTGACACGTTGTGGAAGATGCTTGGCCGGGCCAACGTCTTGAAGACGACCCACCCGGACACCCGCCTGTTGGTGTTGACGTCGCACCTGCCCCGTCCGGGCAGCGAGGGAGACCGCGCCATGCGGGCGGTCGGTCCCTGGGCACTCTTCGACGCCATCGAGATCTTCGACGAGCCGCAGGACGGTGCGTTGGAGCTGGCAGATTCCGGAACGGCTGCCGGCGTGCAGCGGCTTCGGGCCTATGCCGAGCGGGGTGCCACCGAGCCGCTGCCCGGCTTCTGGACAGAAAAGGACATCCGCGATCGCTTCAGCGCCCGCGGAGCATGACGGCGGTTGCCTATGCGGTGGTGCGGGACGAACCGCCCACCGTGTACGCCGCTGACACCGTCGACATCCTCCAGCGACTCCTCGCTCTCGAGGTGGTCGCCCGCACGCCGCCGGTCGAGCTCGACCGGTCGGCTCGCGGTCGGATGCGCCAGGCGTTGTTGGACGAACGATGGGCCGACGCCGTGGTGGAGTGGATCGACACCACCGGCATCGCCATCGATGTCTACACCCACCTGCACGTGTACTCGGACCTCGAACTTCCCAACGACCTGATCGGTGCCCAGCTGCAGTTCTCGCCGTTGTTCCGCGACGACCCGGCCTGAATCATGGCGTCCTCACGTACGAAGATCACCGAGATCGTGACCGGTCTCGCCATGATGGGGTTTCCGAGTGTGGATCGTGCACTCGCCGTCCGGCCGGATTGGTTCCTCAACGTCGGCGACGACGAATACGACCTGCTGGCAGACGAACTTGCCCGGGGCGACAGCGACAGCGAGTTCGCCACCGCGTGGGAGCACGGGCAACGGTTCCTGTCGTCCAGCGATGGGCTCCGAGGCAGAATTCCCGACCGCGTCGAATGGCAGGGGCCCGGGCGTCCGCCCGGCTACGACCAGATCCCCGCCGATCTGCGGGTCGATCACGTCTTCCTGATCAGCTGCAAATACGGCTCGGACATCCTGTACAACGCGGCGCCCGCCCACGTCTTCGACCGGTTGCTGGCGGAGAAGCGGGGCGATCGGACCGACTGGTTCTGGGAAGTTGCCCCCGAAGCCCATCAGGATCTGTACGAACGCAGCGTGCGATGCATGGACCTCGACGGCATGCCGGCGTGTGTGGCCGACCTGTCCCGCGAATCCCGCGAGCGGCTCAAGGATGCCCTTCCGACCCGCGGCGCCTGGCCTGACGAGCTGGTCGCCCCCTATCGGGATTTTGTCAACGCCGTGTCGGTCGCCACCGCCCACCGGTGGAAGGACAACCTCGCCGACAAGGCGGTGCAGGAAGAGATGCTGTGGCGGCTTCTGCGTTTCCAGCCGGCCCCGTACTTCGTGCTCGGCGCATCGTCTGATGGCACGCCACTTCGCTTCCGGGTCGACACGCCGTCAGACTTCCGGCGTTCGTACGCGATCCGGGCGTTCGACGTGTGGGCGGATGCGATGGGGCAGCCAACCGTGCGGTGGCGGGCCGAACTGGCCGGGGCCGAACGTCCGATCGAAGGCCATGTCGAAGTGCGTTGGAGCCGCGGCCGATTCGGTGGCGTGCCCGAAGCGAAGGTCTATCTGGACACTCCGCACCACCACGTTGCGAACTATCAGCCGATCGCCTGATCGATGGCCCGCCAGGCGGTGGGCCAGCGGCGCAACGCCAACTCTCTCGTGAGGACGGCGTCGCTCGCCACATATTCCGAGAGCGCCTCGGGCGCGAGCTCATGGACCCGCTCGCGGTCCACCTCGACCGGCGTCAATCCCATCATGCGGGCCAGCGGCTTCAACCCGCAGGGAAACCCGAGGGAAGCGCCGACGTCGGCGCGGTAGACCATGTACGCATCGAGGTGCCGATGGCCATGCCACTGCG
>CALBVR010000152.1 GCA_937969565.1 uncultured Acidimicrobiales bacterium
TCACGTCGGATCACTTCTGGTGCATCGACCCGCTCGACGGCACCCTGCCCTTCGTGGAGGGCGTCCCCGGTTATGCGGTGTCGATCGCACTGGTCCGACGCGACGGCGCACCACTCGTCGGCGTTGTTCACGACCCGGTGGAAGGAACGTTGCTCCACGCGATTGCCGGGGCCGGCGCATTTCGCGACGGCAGATCATTCGCCAGAGACCGGGCAGCGGGAGGTCGAGAACTGTCCGTCTTCGTCGACCACAGCTTTCTGACGAGCGACCACCGCTCCGACTTGCTCGACGGACTGGCCCACATCGCCGACAACCTCAGTCTGGACGGTCTCGATGTCCGCGAACCGCGTGGAGCCGTGATGAACGCGGTGGGCGTGCTCGATGGACCGCCCGGGTGCTACGTCAAGTTTCCGAAGCCGAGCGGTGGGGGCAGCCTGTGGGACATGGCCGCAACCGCATGCCTCTTCGACGAAGCCGGCGCAGTCGCCACGGACATTCACGGCGCCCGTCTCGACCTCAACCGAGCGGACTCCACATTCATGCACCACCGCGGCGTGCTGTACGCGACCGACGAATCCATCGCTCGGCAGATCCGTGCCTTCGCGGCCGGCCGGTAGGAGAGCAGGGTCCGATGTCATCCTTTGAAGAGGCGCTCGCCGAGATCCATCCGAAGACCCCCGCCGATTGGCGCGCCTGGTTGGAGGAGAACCACGCGACCGCCGCTGGGGTGTGGCTCGTGTACTTCCGTGCATCAACCGGAAAGCGCGGTCTCACCTGGGAGGATGCGGTGCGCGAAGCACTGTGCTTCGGGTGGATCGACAGCAAGGTCAAACCCATCGACGACGAGCGCTACAAGCAGGTCTTCACGCCGCGTAAGCCGAAGAGCGTTTGGTCAAAGGTCAACAAGAACCACGTCGCTGAACTCTCCGAGCTGGGGCAGATGAGGGAAGCAGGTCAGCGGGCCATCGACGTGGCCAAAGCGAATGGTGCATGGGCGTTCCTCGAACCGATCGACGACCTCATCGTTCCGCCAGACTTTCAAACCGCCCTGAACTCCTCCGACGCTGCGCAGCGCACCTACGACGCGCTGTCGAACTCCGCCAAACGACAGGTGCTGTACCGCCTCTACTCAGCGAAGCGCGAAGCCACCCGAGTGAAACGAGTAGCCGACGAGATCGCTGCGCTCGAAGCGGACTGATCGCGGCTCAGGCGGTGAGCTGACGCTTGGTCTGGACGACCGAGTCGATCACCAGGGCAAGGACCACTGCGGTGATGGCGAACGTGATCAGCGTGCCGCTCAGGCCGGTGGCGAGCAGCCCCACGGCGCCGACGATCACCGCGCCCACCACGTAAAGGCGAAGCGTTCGGTTGATCGGCCGCGCCGTGGCCGAGTCATCGAGACCGAAGTTGATCAGCGTCTGCGAGATGAGGAACCCGACGATCGCCCCGGTGAGGAGGATCCGATACTCATCGGTGACCGTCTCCTTCGGGTACGAGATGCTCTGGCTGAACAGCTTCTTCGCGGCGACGCCGTACATCACGAGCGATGTCGCCAGGAACAAGTGGCCGTAGATCCACGCGAGTGCCTTCGGGTCGGAATTCAGGTCGTACATCTCATCGGCGGTGTCGGAGAAGTGGATCCACCACAACCCGAACAGCAGGGTCAGCAGCGCGATGCCGGAGAAGACCTGCTCGATCCCGAGACTGGTTCCCTGCGCATCGTCGAGCACCTTCACGAACGCCTCGCCCAACACGATGATCGTGAAGATGCCGAACCGCTCGATGAAGTGATGCTCGTCGGGAGCCCACGATCGGATCGCCTCGATCATCGCATGGCGTGAGAAGAAGACGATCTCGAAGACGATGGCCACGAGCCAGGCGATCCACCGCACATCCTCTGGCAGCGCGATCGATGCGAGCCAGATGGCGATGCCGCCGATGAACCCCCGCAGATAGCCAACGGCCAGCGCTCGGCTCGGAGGGTGGGCCCGATAGGCGCGAAACCACATCACGGCGAGGAGCGAACGAACAAGAACGAAAGAAAGGGCGAACTGCGCCGAGAGCTCCCCGAACGCTTCGCTCACGCTCAGCCCCATGGCGGCCACACCGAACATCTGGAGCAGCACGAGCAGGCGATGCGGCACATCGTCGATGACGTAGCGATTCTGGAACGCGGTTTCGCCGGTCCACGCCCACCACACCAGGAACATGAGCACCAGGAACTGCCCGAACCCGAGCCACGTCAGATTGCTGCTCAGGAAGTTGCCGATCTGGATCAGCGTGGCGACGTAGACGAGGTCGTAGAACAGTTCCAGGAAGCCGACCGTACGGTCGGTGTGCTTGTGGAAGGTGACCTCGCGGAAGTAGCGGGGCGGTTCGAAAAGATCAGACACGGGACTCCTCGCGGAGAACTCTAGCGTCCCGACCTTGGGCCTTCCGCTACGCGTATTCCGTGGCGAGAAGCATGTCGTAGAGCCCGATTTCGTAGGTCTGCACATCGATCTGGACCTGCGCGATGCGTCGGACCTTTTCGGTGCCGGCCATCTGCACTGCGGCACTTGCCATGTTGACGCCGCCTACGTGGTGGGATCGCATGAGCTCGAGCCACAAGCGGCCCTGCTCGATGCCGGTGGCGATGGAGAGCGCCCGCATCTCGTCGTCGCTGGCAAGCCCCGGCATCTCCGAGATCGGAATCGCTCCGCCACCGTCCATGTCCATCCAGCCCATGGCCGTCTCCGGCTCGGCTGTCGATTCACCCCAGTCGGTCAACCACGCTCGCATCATCCCGATCTCGATCGATTGCGTCTGCAGAACCTCAGCCGCGGCCGCCTGCACCGAATCGCCGGTGTCGCGACCCAGCACCCGCTGGCACATGGCGAGCGCCTGAACATGGTGGACCGTCATGTCGGTGCAGAACCCGACATCGACCATGGCGTGGCCTTCGCCTCCGGTCGCGTGGCCGACCGCGTGGACCGCCGTCGACCCGGCAACACCAACAGCGACGCCGGCAACGCCGACGCCTCCGGCGCCCATCGTGCGGAGGAAGCTGCGACGCGATCCTCGGCTGGTCACGCGTCTGCGCCCTCGTCGGGCGGGGCGGGGCGGTCTCCGTCTTCGCCAGCGTCCGGGGGAGCGGGGCGATCCCCATCCTCGTCACCTTCCGGTCGCTCCGGCCGTTCAGGGCGGTCCTCGTCTCCCGCTGCAGCGTCGCCTTCGGGCGGTTCCGGCCGGTCGGCGTCATCGCCGCCCTCGGGCGGCTCCGGGCGATCGCCACCTCCACCGCCGGCTTCCTGGACCTCGACCTCACCCATGAAGCAACCGAGCAGATAGGGGAACGTTTCGGTCGTGTAGTAGGCGTAGTCGCCGTTCTCGTCGTAGCGCCCGTTGCATTGGTCGAGGTCGCCCGAGCCTTCGACATAGGTATGGGCAGCCCACGTGTCCGAGGCGAAGAGGGATTCGTCGGTCAGCTGCCACGACGAAGTGAACTGGTCGACGCCCGTATAGATGGGAAATCCGTCGAACGCGTAGCCCGCGAGCTGTGGGGCTGCAGCAACCTCTTCTGGCGTGAAGAAGCAGTCCGTCTCTTCGCTCGCCAGGATCTTGTGGGTGTGGAAGCCGCCGGGGCCGTTGTGGCTGCCACACACGGAGATGATCCCGGGGAGGGAGTCGACGTCGCCGCCGGTGCCTTCGGTCGGCCCGAAGATCGGGATTCCGCTGAGCGTGACGGCAGCCGAACCGATGTAGGGGATTGCGGTCACCTCGTCAGCAAGCGTCGGCGATGCCGGGATCGTGTACGTCGACTCGTCGCCTCGCGGCGAGCCGGGGGAGGTCTCGATGTAGGTGAAGTCCGGAATGGCGTTGCTGGTCACGACGAGGTCATCGCCATCGCACGTCGCTGAGACCTCGGGGTCGTCGAGATCAGGGTTCGCTGACCCTCGCGTGACGAACAGTGCGGCGACGTCGTCGCAGCCGGTGTCCGTGGAGACTTCATCATCTGGGGCCGCCGTCTCTGGGGCCGTGCTGGAAGTGCTCTCGGTGCTCGTGTCGGTGGTCGCCTCGGTGCTGTTGTCGGTGTCGACAGTGGCGTCGGTGTCAGGCTCACTCGCAGCGTCGTCGCTGTCGCTGGTCCCGCATGCGGGAACGGCGAGCAGTGCGCCGCAGGCAAGCACGGCGAGTCGTGAGGATGTGCGGACGGAACGGTTGCTCATGTCGGTGAACTTAGAGCAGTGCGTTGTGCATGCCCTCCGAGCTCTCTGTGGGTTTGCTGTGAACCGTACGACCGTTGAGAACCGGTGCCGGTTCGCAGGAATGCTCGGGCTCGGACCGACCTAGCCTGCACGAGTGCATCCAGTTGATTTCGAGATCGAGGCGACCGACGGGGCAGCCCGTGCAGGAACAGCCACGACAGCGCGAAGCTCCTACACGACGCCGCTCTTCATGCCGGTGGGTACCCGCGGCGCCATCAAGTACCTCAGCGCAGCCGACTACGAACGGTTGGGTGCCCAGATCGTCCTCGGCAACACCTATCACCTGATGTTGCGGCCGGGTTCGGAGCTGATCGAGAAGTTCGGTGGGCTCGGCGCGTTCGCCGGCTGGGACGGCATCACGCTGACCGACTCGGGGGGCTTCCAGGTGTTCTCGCTGGATCCGAAGGTCGACGACGACGGCGTGACGTTCAAGAGCACCTACGACGGTTCGACGGTCAGATTCACACCCGAAGATGCGATTCGGGTTCAGCAAGAGCTCGGCGCGGACATCCAGATGGTCCTCGATCAGTGCCCGCCACTGCCCAGCAGCCCCGATGTGGTGCGAACCGCGCTGGAGCGCACCCACGCATGGGCCGCGCGTGCCAAGTCAGCGCATTCGCGTGACGACCAGGCGCTGTTCGGGATCGTGCAGGGCGGGATTTCCGAGTCGATGCGCGCCGAGAGTGCGCAACGCATCGTGGAGATCGGGTTCGATGGCTACGGAATCGGAGGGCTCTCGGTCGGGGAAACGCGCGAACAGATGATCCCCGCCCTGGCCTCGGCCTTGGAGCATCTGCCGACTGATCGGCCCCGATACCTGATGGGGGTCGGCGATCCGGCGTCGCTCGTCGAAGCCGTTGCGCTCGGTGTCGATCAGTTCGACTGTGTCATGCAGACACGCCTGGGACGGCACGGCACCGCATTCACGTCGGCAGGCCGCTTCCAGGCCAAAGCCTTCCGAAATGCGGAACTCGATGACCCGCTCGACGCCGATTGTCCGTGCGAGGTCTGCGCTCGGCACTCTCGCGGATACATCCGCCACCTGCTGCAGGTCGGGGAGCCCACGGCGTCACGGCTGCTCTCGATTCACAACATCGCGTGGACGATCGACCTGATGTCGAAGATGCGCACAGCGATCACCGCAGGAACGTTCGAGGCGATGCGCCGCCACGTGCTGGACGTGTGGGGATAGCATCGGCGACCGCCATGAGCATTCTGACTTTCCTCGCATCCGCGGGCACCGACGCCGAAGCCACCAACGACGGTGGGAGCGCCTTTTCCTTCCTTCTGCTGCCGCTGATGCTGCTGGCGATGTATTTCCTGATCATCCGCCCGAACAGCAAGAAGCGCAAAGCTCAGCAGTCGCTGCAGTCCGAGCTGGGTATCGGCGACGAGGTCATCACGACCGCGGGAATCATCGGCACGATCACCGGCGAAGACGGACCAACCCGCTTCTGGCTTGAGATCGATGACGATGTCCAGGTGCGCATCGCCCGTGGGGGAATCGCTGGTCGGCTCGACCCGGATGCTCTCGACGACAAGCCAGATGCCGATGACGACGCCGCCGAAGCCGACGCCGCTGACGAAGCCGCCGATCAGGACTCATGAAGCGCCGGCTCTGGTTGTCGCTGATCGCGACGACGCTCATCATCATCGCCGCGTTCGCCGGCAACCTCGCCACGTCGAACACACCGAAGCTTGGCCTCGACCTGCAGGGCGGAGCATCGGTGATCCTCGAACCCGCAGAGGATGCGAGCGGCGAGGACCTGACCATCGTGCGCGACCTCATCCGCGACGAGCTGGAACGCACCGGCATCGCCGAACCGAACGTTCGAGTGCAGGGCGCCACGATCGTCGTCGAGCTGCCGGGCGTGAAGGACCAACAAGAGGCGCTCGACGCCGTCGATGTCTCGGGCATCGTCGAGCTGCGCCCTGTCGTGCTGTTCTCGCAGTGCCAAGACGACCCGCTGCTCTCGGGTGACCCGACGTTGGGGAGCGAACCGCCGACCACGCTCGGTGTCGAGGTGCCACAGACGGTGCCGGCACTCGATCTAGACCTCGAACCCGAGATCGACGGTGACGAGTCGATCCCAGACGACACCGAAGGCGTCCGCCGCAATCGAACGGTGACCACCGACGAACCGGTGACCACCGACGAACCGGTGACCACCGACGAACCGGTGACGACCGACGTCGACGTTGATGAGACCGAGACTGATGAGGCCGTGGTCGACGAAGTTCCGGTCGACGAAGTCGCACCAGATTTTTCCGAGACCGAGTTCGCCAACGGAAACGCACTGCTCTTCACCCGTGAAGGTCAGCCGCTGTGCGTCGGACCGTCGCAAGGCACCGGTGAGGTCTTCGAGCGTCAAAGCGCGCTCGTGGACAACTCGCTCGGATTCCAGGTGATCGTCGGCCTCCGAGACGGAGACGGAGAGGCCACGTGGAACAACTTGGCCAGCCAGTGCTTCAACGGAGCACCGACGTGCCCGCGTATCGATCAGAGCGGTAACGGTCAGCTCGCCATCGTGCTCGACGGCGAGATCCAGTCCGCTCCTCAGGTCAACGCTCCGAGCTTCCGCGACACCGTCTCGATCACCGGACAATTCACTCAGTCGGAGGCCGAAGGCCTGGCGAACATCCTGAACCGTGGCGCGTTCCCGGTCGAGATGGTCGCTCAGGACTCCGAGACGATCTCACCGGCCGCGGGCCAAGAGTCGCTCCGAGCCTCGATCATCGCTGGTTTGATCGGTGTGGCGATCGTGCTCACGTTCCTGATCGCCTACTACCGGTGGATCGCACTCGTGATCCTCGGAGGCATGACGATCTGGGCGCTCACGGTGTTCAGCGTTGCGGCGTTCGTCTCCGGGGCAACGAACTACTCGCTCAGCCTCGCTGGCGTGACCGGC
>CALBVR010000153.1 GCA_937969565.1 uncultured Acidimicrobiales bacterium
CGCCGGCAAGAGTTCGACCATGCGCATGGTGTCCACCGTGAGTCCGATCACCAGTGGAAGCCTTCGAATCTTCGGGATGGATCCGCAGGTCGACGGCCCTGCCATTCGAGATCGTCTCGGCGTCGTCGCACAGGAGAACAACCTCGACGACGAACTCTCGGTGGTCGAGAACATCATTCTCTACGGTCGCTACTTCGGTCTCTCCTGGAAGGAAGCCCGAGCCAAAGCGACCGAGCTGCTCGGCTTCGCCCAGCTCGAAGACCGCGCCGACGCCCGGGTCACCTCCCTGTCCGGCGGCATGAAGCGCCGCCTCGCCATCGCCCGGGCACTGGTGAACGACCCGGACCTGGTCCTTCTCGACGAACCGACGACCGGACTCGACCCCCAGGCTCGTCACCTGCTGTGGCAGCGGCTCTACGAGCTCAAGGAGCGCGGCGTCACCCTCCTGCTCACCACCCACTACATGGATGAGGCAGAGCAGCTGGCCGATCGTCTCGTCGTGATGGATCACGGCACGATCGTCGCCCAGGGTGCACCGGCCGAACTGATCGCCGAGCACGTCACCCGCGAGGTGCTCGAGGTTCGCTACCCGCCCGAGGCCGAGATCGACCTGGAGTCCCTCGGCCTCCGTCTGGAATCGCTCACCGACCGCACCCTCATCTACACCGACGACGGTGAAGCCACCATGACCGAGCTCGTGAATTCCGGCCGTACCCCATCGTCCAGTCTGGTGCGGCGCGCCAGTCTCGAAGACGTCTTCCTGGCCCTCACCGGTCGACGGCTGGTCGAATGACCCTGCTCTTCCACTTCTGGGAGCACCAGTTCTGGCGGCTCCGTTCCTCGTTCCGAGCGACCATCGTGTCCGGCATGGTCGGGCCGCTGATGTACCTGCTCGGCATCGGCATCGGTATCGGTTCACAGGTCGACGTGCAGGCGGCCGATCTCGGGACCGGGCGATACGTCGACTACGTCGGCCCGGGTCTCATGGCAGCAGCCGCGATGCAGCTCGGCGCCACGGAAAGCCTGTGGGACACCGCCGCCTCCCTGAAGTGGCGTGGCAACTATGTCTCCGCCGTCACCACGCCCCTCAGCACCGCGCAGCTCTTTGTCGGTCATGCGTCCTGGATCGGCTTCCGTGCCCTCATCGGCGGCACCGTGTACCTGGTCCCGCTCGTGCTGTTCGGCATTCCCGAACGTCCGACGACCGTGCTGGCGCCATTCGTTGCCGCCCTCACCGCCACCGCGTTCGCCGCACCGATCTCCGCATGGTCCGGCCACGTCGTCAGCAAGGGCCAGACCGAGCAGAGCTTCCCCATGATCCTCCGGCTCGTCATCCTGCCGATGTATCTGTTTTCCGGGGCCTTCTATCCCATCGAGCAGCTGCCGCTCCTCCTCGAGTGGGTGGCCCGCGTGCTGCCCGTCTGGCACGGTGTCGAACTCGTTCGCGGTCTGATCATCGACACCGACCTCTCCTTCATCGGCGGCCTGACCCACCTCGCCGTGCTCGTCGCCTACACGGGTCTCGGCATGTTGGCCGGAGCCCGCACGTTCACGAAAGCGCTCGGCACGTGATCGCCTTCCTGCTTCCCTGGCGCCTCGTCGAGCGCAACGTCATCTTCTACAAACGAAACCCCGTGGTGCTGCTCAGCGCCGCCCTCGAACCGTTCATCTTCCTCTTCGGCCTCGGTGTCGGACTGGGCAAGATCGTCGGCGACGTCACCTGGGCCGGCGAGGTGCTCACCTACCCCGAGTTCGTTGCGCCCGCACTCGTGGCAAGCAGCGCCATGAACGGTGCGCTCTTCGAGATGTCGTACAACTTCTATTTCAAGCTGAAGGAGTCCGGCACCTTCGAGGCGATCCTGTTCACGCCGCTGCGCCTCAGCCACATCTACGACGGCGAGCTCGTCTGGGCAATGCTCCGCGGTGGGATTTACTCGATCGTCTTCGTCGTCGCGCTCTGGATATTCGGCCTGCTCGCCAGTCCGTGGGCCGTGTTCATCCCATTGGTGGCTCTCCTTGTAGGGCTGGCATTCGCCGGTCTCGCGTCCTGGGCCACGACCTACGTTCGGCACTGGCAGGACTTCGACCTCTTCTTCCTCGTGACCCAGCCGCTGTTCCTGCTGAGTACCACCTTCTTCGCGCTCGATGTCTATCCCGAATGGTGCCGGCCGATCGTGCAGGCCACGCCCCTCTATCACGGTGTCGATCTGACTCGCGACCTCGCCCGCGGAACGGTCGATGTCTCCGCCTTCGGCCACCTCGGGTACCTGGTGGCGATGGTTGCCATCACCCGGGTGCTTGCCGTACGTCGACTCGCCGTTCTCCTACAAAACTGAGCCAGCCCCCCTCCCACTGACGGGGGAGGAGGGCTGGGTCGAGACCGGGTGGGCGCACCACCCGGAATCGGGTGGAGGGAAGTCAGATGTCCAGAGGGATGAGTACCCGGCTGATGGTGTGGACGACGCCGTTCGAAGCGTGGATGTTCGAGCCGATCCGGCGGATGGTGGCATCGGCAAGGTCTGGATCGTTGTCGACGAGGACCCGACCGTCGACACCGAAGGTGGCGCCGTCGAGGAGCGTGGTGACCTCGCCGGCCTCACGGGCCTGCTGGAACGTCTGGGCGTCCGGCGAGACGTGGTACAGCAGCACCTTGGTCAGGACGGGAATCGGATCGCCATCGCCGAGGGTCGTGAGTGCGGCCACGATCGCATCGAAGGCGCCGGCCTCGTCGTTGCCCTCGTAGCCGAGGTCCTGAGCGAGCTTGATGAACGCAGCGTCCTTCGGGGCGAAGACGGTGAGCGAGGCATCCGGGTCGGCGACGGCGCCAACGAGGTCGGCAGCGGTGAGCGCAGCGAGGAGCATGTCGTAGTCGTTGCGGTCGGCGTCGAAGCCATCGGTGGACGACGCACCCACGACGATCTCGTCGATGCGAGGCGCACCAAGATCGATCGGGCGGAGCACACGGGTGATGGGATGAATGATGCCGTTCGAGGTCATGATGTCGGCCTGGCTGCGGCGGATCTTCGGGTTCTTGTTGTCCGGGTCGGCATCGATCAGCGTGCGACCGGACAACTCGACCGTCTCACCGGTGAGCAGGGTCGGGATCGTGCGGAGCTGCTTGGCCTGAGCGAACGTCGCCTCTGCGGGGACCACGTGGTACAGCAGGATGTTGGTGAGGACGGGGATCGGGTCGCCGTCGCCGAGCACGGTCAGCTGATCGACGAGGTAGGCCCACACCTGATCCTCGGCCCGGGTCGGACCGCGGTAGCCGAGTTCCACGGCGAGACGGATGAAGGCCCGGTCGTTCGGGGCGAAGACGCTGAGCGAGGCATCGGGGTCAGCGACGGCGTCGACCAGATCCGCTGCGGTGAGCGCCTGGAGCAGAATGTCGAAATCCTGCGGGGTGCGGTCGAAGCCATCGGCGGAGGACACGGCAACGACGGTGTCGGCGATGGTGGGGTCATCCTGGGCGGATGCTGGGGCGGCGATCGAAACGGCCGCAACCATGAGCGCCACGAAGGCGGCGAGCACGCGGCGAGCCGCGGTGAGCGAGGGGAACTGCATCTGAACTTCTCCTGAAGTCGGGGTTTGGATTGTCAGAGCGGCCGCTCGTATGCAGCCTCTACGTGACGCACCGCTATCCCAGATGCAAAGATGTCGATTTTGTTGCGAATCAAGCGTCGGCGACCGCGACTTCGATGCGGTCCTGGTGCCACTCGGTGGCGGCCTCGAGCGCTTCGCTGGCCTTGCCCACCAGGTCCTTCACCTCGAACGCATGAGCCGGGTAGCAGGACACGCCCGCCCACACGGTGATGTCGTGCTGCTCCTCGGTGAGGCGACGGCGGATCCGCTCGACCGTCCACACGGCGCCGTTCTCCGGCGTGTCTTCGAGGACGAGCGCGTAGAGCCCACGGCTCGTACGGCAGGCGGTGTCCGACTCGCGGAGGGTCGCGACGAGGTAGTCGGCCACGATCTGCGGCTCGGCCTGTGTACGGCTGTCGCCCTGTCCGGACACGACCTGCATCAGCACCACGGCGACCGGACGCAGATGGCGGCGAGCTGCCGCCACCCGTGCTTCAACGGCAGCCCGGAAGTAGTTCTCGTTGTAGAGGCCGGTGTCGCCGTCGGTGATCGCGTTGTGCGAGGACGTCGCACCCTGGGCTCGAACCTCTTCGCGGATCTGCTCTTCGATGCGCTGTGTGCGATCGGCCTCGCTGCGTTGCGTGGAGGACAGCTCGTCGCTCAACGAGCGGACTGCCTCTTCGGCGGTGATTCGAGCCTGCACCTGCGAGGTGACGGTCGACTCCATCTCGTTGAGCTGGCGCCGCTCGATGGCGAGCTGACGCTCGGTGTCACGAACCTGTCGGGTGATGACCCAACCGATGAGCCCGGCGCCGAGCGCGGCGACGCCGGAGAAGATGCCGAGGAGAGCTCCCTCCATCGCGGCCAGTACGCCGAGCACAAAGCCCGTGCAGCCGACCGAAAGCGAAACAAGTGCGCGCGGGTCCATCACAGGTGCTCAATCGGCTCGTCGCTACGTGGACTCAAGGACGGATCCTCCGAAACTCGGGATTTGTCGTCTTCGGGGCTGACGACGGCGTTCTCCAACGCACGAAGGTAGTCGCTACGGGCCATGTCGGTGGCGCCAAGCCGCTCCAGATGTGGCGTCATCCACTGCACGTCGAAGAGCACGACACCCAGCTCCCGCAGCACGTTCACGAGGGTGGCCAGCGCCGCCTTGGAAGCGTCGGTCTCCGTGTGGAACATGCTCTCGCCGGCGAAGAAGCGGTTGATGCCGACGCCGTACACGCCGCCCACCAGATCGCCGTCGCCGTTGCGAACCTCGACGGAGTGCGCCCACCCCATCCGATGCAGACGTCCGTAGGCGTCGCGGATCTGTTCGTCGATCCAGCCGTGTGGCCGATTCGGGTCGGCACAGGCCAGAACGACGTCGTCGAAGGCCTGGTTCACCGAGTAGTGGAATCGTCGCATCGACCGCTGGAGCGAGCGCGACACGTGGAAACCGTCGAGCGGCATCACGGCCCGCGGATCGGGCGACCACCAGGCGATTGGCCCGTCCTGCTCGATCGGCATCGGGAACAGGCCGCGGCTGTACGCAGCCAGCAGTGTCTCCGGCTCCAGGTCGGCGCCGATGCCGACCACGCCGTTCTCGTCCGCCGATTCCGCCGGTGGAAAGACCCAACCCGTTCCGGTCATGATGTCGCATCCGGATAGCGTGAGATCGTGTCCGTCCACTCGCTGCCACCGTCGATCCAGGATCGGGTTCGTCGGCATCGCTCCGAGCTCACCGCCGTAGACATCGAACTCGACGAGGTGTCCGCCCTTCCGCATGTCGCGCCCGGAACGACGTCCGTGCTCCTCGCCGGGATCCTTCCGGCGTCGGGCGATGCGCTGCGAGAAGCGTTCACCCGAATGCGCAGCGAGTTCCCGCCCGGGGTCGTGGTGCGAGTGGTCGATGAGGAGCGGCCACTGCGAACCGAGTCCGCGGCCGGTCGGCTCGCGAAACGACTCCGGTCGTCCTCGTCCGAACCCCGCGACGTGAGCGTCGTCGAGACACTCCGAGACACGGGGTGGACGGTTGGATCGGTCGAGCGGATCGAGCTCGACGGCGAGCCGTCGCGGTTGTGGATTGACCTGACCGCGGTCGATCTGTCGACCATCGCGGCGGACTCAGGCGAAGGCGATCGCGACCAGCGGAGCGAGTAGACCGATGATCAGCAGGATGCCGAGGGCGATGACGCAACCGCGTCGGGTTTCTGGAGACACGCCACAACGTTACCGTGATCAGCCGTGGCTCTTGTAGTACAGAAATTCGGTGGCACCTCTGTGGCCGACGCCGATCGGATCCGTGAGGTCGCCGACCACGTCCGTCGCTGTCGAAATCGGGGTGACCAGGTCGTCCTCGTCGTCTCCGCAATGGGCAAGGAGACCGACGTTCTCCTGCGCCTCGCCAACGAGGTGTCCAAGACCCAACCCGGTCGCGAAATGGACCTGCTCATCACCGCCGGCGAGCGCAAGGCGTGCGCCCTGGTGGCCATGGCGCTCACGGACGTGGGCGTTCCCTCGGCCTCGTTCACGGGGAGCCAGGCCGGCTTTCTGACCGATACGAACCATCGCAACGCAAAGATCCTCGAGATCAACCCGACTCGCATCCGCGACGCCATCGACGAAGGCATGGTGCCGATCGTCGCCGGTTCGCAGGGCGTTTCGGCCGACAAGGATGTGACCTTCCTCGGCCGCGGCGGCTCGGACACGACCGCCGTCGCGCTCGCATCGGTACTCGATGCCGACAGCTGCGAGCTCTACACCGACGTCTCCGGCGTCTTCACAACCGATCCCCGCGTCGTGCAGAACGCACGCAAGATGCCGACCATCAGCTTCGACGAAATGTTGGAGATGACGGCCGTCGGCTGCCCCAAGCCCGTCATGCGATCCGTCGAGGTCGCCCAGCGGTTCCGAGTACCGCTGCACGTTCGTTCCGCATTCACCTGGGAGCCCGGCACCCTGGTCATCGAGGAGGACCCCACCATGGAACAAGCCATCGTCACCGCCGTCGTGCCCGACACTTCGGAGGCGAAGGTCACCGTGTGCGGCGTGCCTGATCGCCCCGGCATCGCCGCCGGCCTCTTCCGTGCGCTCGCCGACGCCGAGGTCAACGTGGACATGATCGTCCAGAACGTGTCCGACGAGGGCGTGACCGACATCTCGTTCACGGTTCCGACGGAACAGACGGCCGACGCCGCCCGCATCGCCGGCGAGAAGATCGAGGACGAGGACTGCACCGTCGAAACCGACGAGAGCATCGGCCGGGTCTCCGTGGTGGGCGCTGGCATGAAGTCCAACCCCGGCGTCGCCGCCACGATGTTCGAGACGCTTGCGGCGAACGACATCAACATCGAGATGATCTCGACCTCGGCCATTCGCATCAGCTGCGTGGTACGAGCCGACGACGTCGACAAGGCCACCCAGGTCCTCCACGACGCCTTCGAACTCGGCGTCTGAGGTTCGGCAACGCCGTCAGGCGGCCTCGTTCAGGCGGTCCTCGATCTCGCGCGGGAGACAATCGCAACCGATGCGGTGGACGGCGTTCGCCGGTCCATCACTCCGACCTATTGCGTCGAGCTTCTGCGGCGCGGCGGTCGGCGGCTTGGCTTCGATGATGCAGATCGCCGATTCGACGACTTCGGCATCCCACTGCTCGCCGGCGTTGTCCCGAAGAATTTCGAGGGCCCGTTCCACGCCCATGCCGTCTCGGTACTGGCGCGTGTTGGCCATCGCGTCGAACGCATCACATACCGAGATGATTCGAGCGAACAGGGGGATCTCGTCGCCGGCCAGTCCGTCGGGATAGCCGCGTCCGTCGATGCGCTCATGATGGCCTCGGACCGATGACGCGATCCGGTGGAGGGCGGGGGAGTCCTGGACAAGCTTCTCCCCGTGGAGGACGTGTTTCTTCATGGTTGCGAACTCGTCGTCTGTGAGGGCACCGGGCTTGTTGAGGATCTCGTCGGGGATCTCGAGCTTGCCGACATCGTGAAGCAGTCCGGTCAGGCCCACGGCTCGGACGTCGTCACCATCGAGACCGAGGTCCGTTGCGATCGCCACCGCGAGTTCGGCGGTCCGGACGACGTGGTCACGGGTGATCGGGTCCTTGGCTTCGAGGTCTGCCACGAAACGGTGCACAACCGGTTCCACACCGAGCTCCAACGCCGCCAACGGGTCGCCGACCAGAACCGGTTCGAGCATCGGCCGCACGCTGGCCGACCGATGAAAGACGACGAGGGCTCCGATCGTCCCGGCGAAGACGCCCGAAATGTCGAGCACGTGGGCGACCCAGAACCCGGCGGAGAACGGCGCGGCCCCCCACCAGACCAGTGTGGACGCGCCGACGAAGCCGTAGCCGACGGCGACGGCCAGCGGTGCTGCGCTCCGGGCGATGTGTGCCAGAAGAAGGTGGCGCCGGCTCAGTTGGACACAGGCGAGGATCGAAGCGACGGCAGTGAAGACGACAGGCGCGGATCCGGGGGTCGGTGCCGGGACGAGGTTGGGAAGTGCGAGCATCAGTCCGGAGACGGCGATGAGGAGCGTCATGCCGGTGGCCGCCCACGGCCGGAAGAGCCGATGCGCAACACGTGAACGCCATCGGGAAGGTCCAAGGAGCGGAGCGACGAGGAGAAGGCCGATCGGAACGGACCAGAACACCGACGACATCGTCGCCGCGTTGTCGTCGTACAGGACGCCGGGCGTCGTGATGCCGTGTACCAGGGGAAGCATCGACACGGCCATGAAGAACAGACCGGTGTAGCCGAGCTCCGACTCCTCTCTCCGAAGTGCTCGGACCAGCACGGCCCCCGACGTGAGCACGCAGAGACTGGCGGCCACGAGGACGACCCAGAACAGCGCGGCGGCGCTTTCGAACACCGCCCAGTCGGGCAGCGCCGTCGAGAGGGTGAGCTGGACGACGACGGGAAGCAACCACGTCGCCAGCCACAACACCCTGAGTCGCCCCGGGGCGGTGCCTGCAGACCTCATGGCGGTCCATCGTCCGGCTGTGGCCGAATGTGAGTCGTTCGCCCTGAGTCAAAGGGCGCGTGGTAAACGGCCGCGCTCTGTGGCAACAATGGGATGCAGGCGATGAGGGAAGTGGAGCCACTATGGCTGATGGCGGACGTCCGTTCGACATCAAACCGATGATTGCGATGGTCGCGTTCTCACTCGCGCTCGCAGCGATTCTGATCGTGCTCAATTCCGGTGCATCGACCGACGATCTTGCGGCCGACGGCTCGCGGCTCGTCACGAAGGGTGATGCGTCTGCGGAGCTGGAGGAATCCGAGGCGGATCCGAACAACGCGCCTCGCCAGTTGGGCAGCCCCACGACCCTCGCTCCCGGTCTCGACCCGAACCTCGCCATCGCCGCGCAGGCGGAAGGCACCGTCGATGCCAACGCGACCACGACTTCGTCCCCGGACGCGCAGGCGGTACAGGCCCCGCAAACCACCGGAACGACGACCGCCCCAGCGCCGGCGACGACGGTCGCACCCCGGGTCGCAGGGGCAACCGAGACGGTGGCGCCGACCACGACCACCCGTGCGACCACGACCACGGCGGCGCCGCGGACCACGACCACTGCCCGTCCGACGACGACCACGGCGGCGCCACGGACGACCACGACCGCCCGTCCGACGACCACGTCGGCCGCCCCCACCACCACGGCGGCACCGATCAGCGGGCGCTACAGCGTTGCGCAGATCATCGATGGCACGATCAGCGCTGGCGATGGCTCGAACCCGAACGAAGAGGCACCGATGGGTCGCCACGACGCGCCCCTCTACCTTCCGCAGGCGTGGAACTGGGCGCAGGGCCCGACCCGCAACGCGGCCTGGGGCAACCTCGGCACCGGCAGCTCCCGATACGCCGAGTGGCGCTGTGCGGTCATTCCGGAGAACGGCCACAACCCGCCTGTCCCGTTCCGCATCAACGTACGCAACGGCGCCTACTGGCAGTTCGCGAACGACCAGTGGAGCAAGGGCTTCGACGTGGACCTCACGAAGGGCCACAACGGCGGTTACCTCGGCCAGGCCGGGCGCCTCAACTCCGACCCGTTCTCCGCCGGAGGTCACGGCCAGATCCAATGGCGTCGTGAAGCTGACGGCAGCTACTCGGCTCCGTGGAACGCGAACGCTCTGATGATGCACTTCTGGGCCGGGCAGCGAAAGGCGCCGGCGTCCGGTCAAACGGCCGAGTTCCTGACGAGCGAGGTTCGTCTGCAACAGCCGGATGGTCAGACGGTCGACCTCTCGCAGGTGAAGGTGCTCTTCCAGTGCGGCATCGACTACTACAACACGACCGGCGGCCAGGGTACGAAGGTGCCCGGTCCGGGTATCGCCAAGTACCACCGGGTCACCACGTCGTGGAAGCCCGGCCTCTGGGTCACCTTGCCGGGTGGGGTGCCCGCAAGCTCGACCGCGGACTTCCGAGTCTGGTTGGAAGCAAACCTCCCACCTGACGTTCGCCCCTGATCCTCAGCTCGGCCGCTTCTCCCAGAACGCGTGCACGAGTGCCTCGAAGCCGATCGCGTAGAGCGTCCACTCGCGCATTTCACCGTTCGGTCCGGTCGGGCGTTCGATTCCGCCTCGGCGGAACGTGTCGCTGAGGCGATGCA
>CALBVR010000154.1 GCA_937969565.1 uncultured Acidimicrobiales bacterium
CGCATTCGGGAGCAGGCGACGGACACGTGGGACGACACGGTTGCCGTGGATCGCTTCGTCGGCAAGGGCGGCATCTTCGTGCGCGGGTACGGCCGGATCGTCGGCCCGAACACGGTCGAGGTCAACGAGGAGACATGGACGGCAACCCGCGGGATCGTGGTAGCCACGGGCACGCTCGCTGCGGTGCCGCCGATTCCGGGGTTGGCGGACACGCCGTTCTGGACGAATCACGAGATCATCGAGAACGAGGTGTTGCCCGAGTCGATGATCGTGCTCGGCGGCGGCGCGATCGGTGCGGAGCTCAGCCAGGTCATGCAGCGCTTCGGCGTGCAGGTCACGGTGATCGAGGGTGAGGAGCGGCTGCTTCCTCGCAACGAGCCGGAGGCTGGCGATGCCGTGCGCGAGGTCTTCGAGGCCGAGGGCATCACGGTGCACACCGGTCAGTTCGCCACCTCGGTTGACCATTCGGATGCCGACGGCTTCACCGTCACGTTGCAGGACGGGACCGAGGTGCGGGGCGAGCGGCTGCTCGTCGCGACCGGTCGGCGGACCTTTCTGAAGGAGCTGGGCGTGGCGTCGATCGGCGTGGACGATTCGAAGCCGTTCCTCGATTCGGACGAGAACATGCAGGTGCAGGACGGGCTTTGGACCGTGGGCGACATCGCCGGCGAAGGCATGTTCACCCACCTGGGTCTGCGGCAGGCGAACGTTGCCGTGGCGCACATCCTCGGTTCGCCGATCGACCCGCTGAACCTCGGTGCGTTGAGCGCCGTCACGTTCACCGACCCGGAGGTCGGCTCGGTCGGCATGACGGAGGCGGAGGCTCGTGCCGCCGGGATCAACGTGGCGACGGCCTTCAAGCCGGTGGCGCACACCGCTCGGGGTTGGCTGCACCAGCAGGGCAACGAAGGGTTCATCAAGCTGGTCGTCGATGCGGACCGCGATGTGCTGGTTGGAGCGACGTCGGTGGGCCCTCACGGTGGTGAGGTGCTCGGGCATCTGTCGCTCGCCGTCCACGCGGCGATTCCGATCTCGACGCTGCGGTCGATGATCTACGCCTACCCGACGTTCCACATGGGCATCGAGGACACGCTCAAGGAACTCGGCTGACCGCGCTCTTCTGATCGCTGCGGCCTGGCACTCCCCCATGGCTGCGGCCGACGTCGAGAAGACGCTCGGGCCGCAGCTGTGGAAGGATCCGCACATGGAGACACTTCCCGACGAAGGATTGGTTGCGTTCGTCAAGGAGGACTGCCCCACGTGCGTCCTCGTGGCCCCGGTGCTCGCCGAGTTGCGGGCGGCGGGTGAGGACATTGCGGTGATCACCCAGGACGACCCGGGCTTCCCAGCCGGGCTCGATGCCGTGCACGACGCCGACCTCGGCCTGTCGTGGCACAACGACATCGAGACGGTGCCGACGCTGTTGCGGCGGGGCGGTGGCGCCGAGACGGACCGCATCGTCGGATGGAGCCGGCCGGCCTGGGAGGAGTTCACGGGCGTCGACGGGCTCGGTGCCGACCTGCCGGAGCATCGGCCCGGCTGCGGGTCGCTGAGCGTCGACCCGGATCTTGCCGACACGCTCGCCGCCCGTTTCGACGGCACCGGCCTCGTGGCGCGGCGGGTCGAGTTCGCGACGCAGGAGGACGAGTTCGAGGCGATGTTCGAGCGGGGCTGGAGCGACGGTCTACCGCTGGTGCCGCCGACTCCGGAGCGGGTGTTGCGCATGCTTGCGGGAACCTCTCGGGCGGCCGACGACGTGGTGGCAATCGTGCCGCCGGATCTGATCGAGGCCACGGTGGAGAAGGTGGCGATCAACGCAGTGATGGCCGGCTGTGCGCCCGAGTACCTACCGGTGGTGATCGCCGCGCTCGAAGCGATCTGCACGGACGAGTTCAACATGCACGGCGTGCTGGCCACGACGATGGGTGTTGGGCCCATCCTCATCGTGAACGGGCCGATCCGCCACGAGATCGCCATGAACAGCGGCATGAACGTGCTCGGTCAGGGCAACCGGGCCAACGCCACCATCGGGCGAGCGGTGCAGCTGTGCGTCCGAAACCTTGGCGGCGGCCGCCCCGGAGAGATCGACCGGGCCACACACGGGGGTCCGGCCAAGTTCGGCCTGTGCTTTGCCGAGGACGAGGAGGGTTCGCCCTGGACGTCGTTGGCCGAATCACGGGGCTTCGACTCGTCGGCGTCCACCGTGACTGCATTTTGTGGCGAGTCGCCACGGATCATCTTCGATCAGATGGCTCGTACACCGGAGGCGCTGCTGTCCTCGTTCGTCGCCACACTGTTGGGCAACGTCCACCCCCGCCTCACGGGAATGGACACGACGATCGTCGTGGCCCCCGAACACATGGCCCGCTTCCGGGATGCCGGCTGGGACCGCGCCCGCTTCCTCGAGGAACTCACCAGCCGACTCATGGTCGACGTGGACGACATCTTGCGCGGGGTCGACGGAATCGAGGAGGGCATTCCCCGAGGACTCGGCCTCGAAGGTGCGCAGCTGCCGAAGTTCCGCGAGATCCTCGTGGTCCACGCCGGCGGGCCCGCCGGGTTGTTCTCTTCCACTTTCGGTGGATGGGTGAGTGGTCCGATGGGTAGTGTGCCGGTCACGAAGGAGATCACACGATGAGCACGATGACGGTTCTGGATCCAACCGATGAGTCGGTCCCGCAGGAGCGGCCACGTGCTGCCCGGCCCGAGTCGCTGGCCGGTCTCACGATCGGCCTTCTCGACATCTCCAAACCGCGGGGCAACGTGTTCCTGAACCGGGTCGAGGAGCGGTTGAACGGTCTGGACGCCTCAGTCATCCGGTTCCAGAAGCCGACGTTCTCGAAGCCGGCGCCAGTGGACCTTCGCCACGAGATCGCCAGTCAGTGCGATGCGGTGATCGAAGCACTCGCCGATTGAGGTTCGTGCACGACGTGCAGTGTGCACGACATCACCAACCTTGAACAGCTCGGCCTTCCCGGAGTTTTTGTTGCATCGGCGCCGTTCGTCGACGCTGCCGAAGCGCAGGCGCACCGGCTTGGGTTCGATGCAGCCCGTGTCTTCGTCGAGCATCCGATTCAGGATCGCACCGACGAGGAAATGGTGGCGATCGCCGACGAGGCGGTCGATGCGCTCATCGAACGGCTGACCGGCCCCTGAGGCCGATCGCCGGCCTCAGCCGGCCTTGGCCATCCGGCGTTCGAGCTTTTCGGCGCGGGTGATGAGCGAACCGGGCATTGCCAGCACGGCTTCGCGCGCTTCGTCTGCTTCCGGGCTGAGTCCTTCGAGGGACTCGAGCTTCCAATCGCGGAGAACGGGCTGGAGCACCTTCTCGGCATGGATGCGCAGGTCGTAGACGCCGGCGCGGGCGGTGACTGCGGCCCGCTTGCGGAAGTTCGGCACGACGGTGCCGGGCATGTTGAAGTTCTCGTAGACCTTCTTCATGGACAGCACGCATGCAGAGGGATCGTGCTTCATCATCGCCGAGACGATCCCCTTGTAGAAGATGAAGTGGTAGTTCTCGTCGGCGGCAACGCGCTTCATGATTTCGTAGGCGACTTCGTCGTCGGCCTTCACGCCCGTGTTGCGGTGCGAGACACGCGTGGCGAGCTCCTGGGCCGACGTGTAGACGAAGATGTCGATCGGGTCGGTCCACGGGCTGTCCCAGCCGCGGGACACGGTCTGCATGCGGGCGTCTTCGAGCGCGACCGGGTCGCAGTTGCGGCTGGTCATCAGGTAGTCGCGGATGACGATGGCGTGCTGACCTTCTTCGGCCGTCCAGCGGCGCGTCCACCGGGAGATCGCGGAGTCTTCACCGAAGCCGCTGGCGATCGCGAAGTGGTAGTACGGCAGGTTGTCTTCGGTCAGCAGGTTCAGAACGAGTGCTTCGCGAACCTCGGGGCTGATCGTGCACTGGGATTCGTCCCAGGGCTCGGCGTTGTAGTTGCGGCCGGTTTCCCACTGCACCAGGTCGTGGGCGTACCACGTTGGGCGCTTCGCGAGATGGTCCGCCATGAGCGCTTCGATGTCGCCGTCGACGGCGGCCATGAGTTCGTGTCGCTCGGTCATGCAGGTGTCTCCGGAAGGGGCGGGGATGCGGCTGAATCTATCGTACGGTGCGGGGGAGCATGCCAATTGGTGTGCGCTGCGTGTCGGCGCCGCCAGATCGGCGATGGGTCGATCGGACAATTCGAGGTCCGATGTCCGGCATCGCGCCGATCATGCGGTACCGTCGTCGAGCGTGAACGCAACCCTCATCGGTATCTGTGGAGGCAGCGGCTCGGGCAAGACCCGTCTGGCCAATGACCTCGCCGAGCAGCTCGGTTCCGACCGGGTGTCGGTTCTTCCGTTCGACGCCTACTACAAGGACCTTCGGCACCTCTCCATGGAGGAGCGGGCGCAGGTGAACTTCGATCACCCCGACGCGCTGGACGCCGACCTGTTTGCGAGCCATCTCGAAGGTCTCGCCGACGGCCTCGACGTGTGCGTGCCCGTGTACGACTTCAATCGTCACCAGCGGGCCGACGATCTCACGATCCTTCCGGCGAAGGAGATCGTCATCGCCGAAGGAATCCTGCTGTTCGCGTTCCCCGAGCTCGTCGACCGGTTCGACCTGCGGGTGTTCCGTCGGGCGCCCGAGGATCTCCGTCTGTCCCGCCGCATGGATCGGGATGTGCAGGAGCGCGGCCGTTCGCCCGAGAGCGTCACGGCGCAGTTCAACGAGTCGGTGGCCCCGATGCATGACGAGTTCGTCGAGCCGTCGGCGGCGTGTGCGCATCGTGTGGTCGAGCACACCGAGGAACTCTCGACCGTCGTCGCCGAGCTCGCCGACAGCATCACCACCGTTCGGGTCTGACCGCTCGACGGGGTGAACCCGTCGATTCGGATGTGGGCGGTCAACGGCCTACGATCGTCCTCATGACGCAGCGATCCGATTTCCTGGCGCCTGAGCGGCGGCTCGCCGCTTCGGCTTCCACGGTCGACACCGATTCGGACACGATCACCCGTCGCGCTCGCATCGACGAGGGCGACCACGACAAGTTTGCGCACTACGCCCGCAAGAACGACATCACCGAGGCGATGGTGACCGGCAAGGCCGTCACGGCGATCTGCGGGAAGAAGTGGGTGCCGACGCGCTCCCCCGACGACTTTCCGGTGTGCCCCGACTGCAAGCGAATCTACGACCAGCTGAAGCCTGCAGGCTGACCGCCGCGTGTTCCGTCTCACGGTCGGTCGGCGAATCGCCCTCGTGGTGGCGCTTGCCATCGGCGCGATCTCTCTGATCCTCCTGCTCGTGCTGCGCGCGGGCAGCAATCGGTCGGTCGACCGGGCCGCCATCGATCTGGGCGCGATGTCGGCGTCGTTGGCGGAAGGCATCGAGACCGAGCTGGCTCGTGCCGGGGATCGGCTGGAGTTCGCCGCCCGAAGCACGAGCGACGCCGAGTTCACGACGGCGATCGAGCGACTGAGTGCCACCGGTTTCGTCGCCGTGGAGTTGATGGATCCGAACGAGCCGCAGTCGAACGTGGAGGTCACGAACAACTTCCTTCAGCGAGCGGCGGAGTCCACGGCAATCGGGTCGACCCGCGTTCTTGATGGTCGGGTGGGTGTGGTGGTTGGTTCGCCGATCCTCAGCGGAGAGCGCCGTGGCGAGGTGCTGGTGGGCGTGTACGACGCCGGCGACATCCTTTCGACGGTCGGCGCAGCGCGGGTCGGCGAGAGCGGCGAGGCGCTGCTGTCGGTACGAAACGCTGACGACGACCTGGTGATCTTCTCTCCTTCCCGCCACAACTCGGATGCACCGATCGGCCGGATCGATGAGGACACGGCGGCGACGATCGAGGAGGCGTTCGAGACAGAAGAGCCGCTCGTGCTGTCGTCGGCGTCGATCAATGGCCGAAGCTCGGTGAGCGTGCTTCGCGAGGTCGAGTCGCCCCGGTGGGTGATCCTCGCCTCGATCGACCGCGACGAGGTTCGTGTGGACGCCGTGCCGTGGTGGCTGCTTCCTGCGGTGGCGCTGGTCGGTGGGCTGGCACTCATTCCGGTGGTGCTGTTGCGCCGCCGGTTGCGTGAGGTCGTTCGGGCGGCACAGCAGCTTTCCCGTGGCCGACTGACCACCGAGATCGTCGACACGACCGAGGACGAGATCGGACTGCTGGCCCGTACCCTGCAGTCGCTCGACGACCGGTTGCAGAGCGACACGGAGCAGCGGGGCAGGTCAGCAGCGATGCTGCAGCATCGGGCCACCCACGATCCGCTCACCGGTCTGGCGAATCGTGCTCGCCTGGTCGAGGAGTTGACGATCGCGTTGAACAACCGTGATTCGGTTGCGGTGCTCTTCTGCGACATCGATGACTTCAAGGGGATCAACGATTCGCAGGGTCATGAGGGGGGCGACATCGTCTTGAAGTTCGTGGCGAACCAGTTGGCGTCGGCCTGCGGTTCGACCGAGCTGATTTCGCGGTTCGGTGGCGACGAGTTCTGTGTGTTGTCCCGGTCGGAGCCGCATGAGGCGAGGGTGCTCGCGTCGGCGGTGGAGCGGGCGTTGGATGCCACGTGCATCGTCAATGGCAACCAGCAGAAGGTCGGCGGCAGTGTCGGTCTCGCGGTGGCGAAGGTGACGGACACGCCCGACTCGCTCTTGAAGAGCGCGGACCTTGCGATGTATCGGGAGAAGGAGCGGCGCCGCGGCCTTCGTCGGGCGCAGCGCCGTGAGGACGATGAGCCGCAGATTTCCCCGGAGCAGATCCGGTTGGCGTTCCAGCCGGTGGTCGAGCTCGTGGAGAACTCGATCGTGGGCGTGGAGGTGTTGGCCCGTTACATGCATCCGGAGATGGGCATGCTCGACCCGTCGAGCTTCCTTCCGCCGGGCACCGAGCGGGGCATGTTCGACAAGTTCGACCTGGAGATCATGACCCGGTCGCTCGAGCAGCTGTCGCAGTGGTTGACCGATGGCGTGGTGGACGAGCGGTTCACGATGTCACTGAACCTCTCCCCCGACCATGTGTCCGATTCGGATTCGACTCGCCAGATTTTCGACATCATCCGGCAGCATCGGGTGCCGGCGTCGATGGTGCAGATCGAGGTGACGGAGCACATGCTGAGCGCCCACGCGGACGATCTGTTGAACTCGCTGAACCGGTTGCGGGAGAGCGGTTTGAAGGTGGCGATCGACGACTTCGGTGTTGAGGGTTCGAACGTGGATCGTCTGATCCAGATCCCGTCGGATGTGGTGAAGATCGATCGGTCGTATGTGTCGGACATCGATATCGATGAGCGGGCGGAGGCTCGTTTGAAGGCGATTCTGGACATCGTGGAGACGGAGGGCCTGCGGGCCATCGCGGAGGGTGTGGAGCGGCAGGGCCAGGCCCGGGTACTCCGCAAGCTGGGTGTCCCCTTCGGCCAGGGCTACCTCTGGCACGCCCCAATCTCCGCCCTCGCATTGACTCCCCTGCTGGGAAGAGCAAGCCGATGGAGCCGAAAAAAGCCAGCCCCCCAAACCGACTGAGGACCCAACAAGCTGAGCCCAAGGGCTGAGACCAGCGAAGTGCCCTGTCCGTGACCGGCAGTATTTCCCATGTGAGACCGGCCGCGAGTTGCGTAGCGCCAGCGAAGCAACTCGGTAAGTGAGCGAAGCGAACGACGCGCCCCCGGCAGGACTCGAACCTGCAGTCGACGGGATAGAAGCCCGTTGCCTTATCCATTTTGGCCACGGAGGCTGGCCGGTTCAGAGTATCGGGTCGGTGCG
>CALBVR010000155.1 GCA_937969565.1 uncultured Acidimicrobiales bacterium
GTGCTGCGTGGACACGAGGACCGTGCTGAGGCGAACCGGCTTTCCGTCCTCGTAGTCGAAGGTGACCTGGGTCTTGCCGTCGGGACGGAGGTACGGGACGAGCCCGGACTTGCGGACCTCGGCGAGCTTCTCGGCCATGCGATGGGCGACGTGGATCGGCAGCGGCATGAGCACGTCGGTCTCGTCCGACGCATAGCCGAACATCATGCCCTGATCGCCGGCACCCTGCTTGTCGAGCTCGTCCTCTGCCGAGGCGCCGGAGCGGAGCTCCTCGGAGTCGTCGACACCCTGGGCGATGTCGGGTGACTGCTCGTCGATGGACACCATGACGCCACAGGTGTTGCCGTCGAACCCGAAGGACTCGCGGTCGTAGCCGATGCCGTTGATGGTTTCGCGAACGACGGACGGGATGTCGACGTAGGCCTTGGTGGTGATCTCACCGGCGATCATGGCGACGCCAGTGGTGACGAGCGTCTCGCAGGCGACCCGGCTCATGGGGTCCTGCTCGAGGATGGCATCAAGGATGGCATCCGAGATCTGGTCGGCCATCTTGTCCGGATGGCCCTCCGTCACGGATTCGGAGGTGAAGCTGTAGTTTCCTGACACGGGTTTCTCCTGTTGCGGACGCGTTCGACTCTACGCGCCGGATTGAACGTGGACGAGGACTTACGGGAGGGCTCCTCGAACCCGGACGACAGCGTCGAAGATCGCATCGGCGATCACCCGTTTCGTACCCATTGGTACCGCGGTTTCGGTGCCATCGGCAACGAGAATCGTGACCTCGTTGGTGTCGTGGCCGAAGCCGACACCGGCGGCCGAAACATCGTTGGCGACGATCAGGTCGAGACGTTTGCGTTCGAGCTTGCCGAGCGCGTTGTCTCGCAGGTTCTCGGTCTCGGCCGCGAAGCCCACGATCGTTTGTGTCGGCGTCTTGCGTTCGCCCAGATCCACGAGGAAGTCGTGGGTCTTCTCGAGGCTGATCGTCGGCACGTCGCCGCCCGTCTTCTTGATCTTCTGCCCGGCGGGATCGGCCGGCCGGAAGTCGGCGACGGCGGCGGCCATGATGATCACCTCGTGGTCATCGACCGCCTCGACAGCGGCCTGCATCTGGGCAGCCGTCTCGACGGGGACGACCGTGACGCCCGTGGGTGCCGGAAGATCCATCGTGCTGATGAGCGTGACGTCGGCGCCTCGTGCCCACGCCGCCTCGGCAAGCGCATGGCCCTGCTTGCCGGTCGAACGATTGGAGATGACCCGGACGGGATCGATCGGCTCGCGCGTGCCGCCGGCGGTGATGACGATGCGGAGTCCGGTGAGGTCGTTCGGGCCGAGGATGCGTTCTGCGTGCGCGACGATCGAGGCCGGGCTGGCGAGTCGACCGGCGCCGGAATCGCCGCCGGCAAGGCGCCCCTCTTCGGGGTCAACCATGTGGACGTTGCGAGAGCGCAGCGTGGCGATGTTGTCCTGCACCGCCGGGTGTTCCCACATCTCGGTGTGCATGGCAGGTGCAACGAGCACCGGAGCACGGGTGGCGATGAGCGTGGCGGTCAGCAGGTCGTCCGAGCGGCCCATCCGATAGTCGGCCAGCAGCCGCGCCGTCGCTGGCGCAACGATGATGAGATCTGCGGTCTGGCCGAGGCGGGTGTGGGGAATCGGGCTGGTCTCGTCCCACAGCGTGGACTGGACCTTCTCGGATGCGAGGGCGTCGAAGGTGACGCGACCAACGAAGTGCTCGGCGCCTTCGGTGAGGATCGGGCTGACGTGCGCGCCAGCGTCGACGAGTCGTCGCGACACATCGATGGCCTTGTAGGCGGCGATACCGCCGGTCACGCCCAGAACGATGCGGGCGCCATCGAGGGCGGAACCGTCATCGGGGCGGGTCATGTGCGAATTCAGCCGGCGTTGTCGGACGCTTCCGCGTCCATCGCGGCCGCGTCGGCTGCGGCCTGAGCTTCGGCGAGTGCCTCAGCTTCGAAGTCACGCTCGATCGGCACGATCTTCGTTGCGGCGATCTCTTCGAAGGCGATCGACAGCGGCTTGCGTGCCGTGGAGGTCACCTGCGGCGGGATGCTGGCGCCGAGGCCGTCACCCAGCTGGCCGAAGTAGGCGTTGATCTGGCGAGCGCGCTTCGACGCGAGGGTGACCAGGCGGAACTTCGAACCCGAAAGCTCAAGCAGTTCTTCGACCTGCGGTTCGATCATCGACGTGTTCTCAGACATCACAACTCCTGTTGCGGGTGCACCAGCTGCAGCGATCAATCGTAGCAGCCGGCGTTCGGGTTTCGGGGGTTTGGTTCAGTCGAGCTCGTCGGGAGACATCGTCTCGAGTTCCATCGTCTCGTGGTGCTCGTCGATGAGGGCGCTGATCTCTTGTGCCGCACGATCGACGTCGTCGTTGACGACATGGACGTAGGGCAAATCCTCAGCGAGCGTCCGTTCGGCTGCGCCGGCGGCCATTCTCCGTTCCACCTGTTCCTCGGTGTCGCCGCGTCCCACCATCCGCTCCCTCTGGGTCTCGAGCGATGGAGTGTCGATGAACAGGAACAACGCGTCCGGGCGTTGCGCCGCGATCTGCATCGCACCATTCACATCGATCTCGAGGACGAGGTCGTTGGGGTCGGCCGGGTCGGGAACCGGCGAGCCGTAGTAGGCGAGAAAGTGATGGTCCCACTCGAGGAACTGGCCGGCGTCGATCGCTGAGCGGAAGTCGTCCTCGGAGACGAAGGTGTACGACTCGAGGTCTTCACCCGGCCGCGGATCTCGGGTCGTCCAGCTCCGGCTCAATGTGAGGGTGGGCCGCAGCTCGATGAGGCGACGGACCACCGTGCCCTTGCCGACCCCTCCCGGGCCGCTGATGACGACCACCGCGCTCACTGGAGGCCGAGCCGTTCTGCGAGTTGCAGGCGCTGTGCGGGGGATGTCGCCGCAACACGAACGGTCTCAGCGAGGCCGATCGCCTCGAAGGCGCGGCGTGTCTGGACCTTGCCGATGTCGGGGATCGACTCGACCAGACCGAGGAGCTTCGTCTCGCCCAGGACAGGGTCGGCGCCGGATTCCTCGAAGAGTTCGTGCAACGTGAGCGTCCCGTCGCTCACCCGGGCTTCGATGGCCTCGCGATGGTCGCGGACAGCTGCTGCCTTCTGATGCACGGACGCTTGGGACATGCCCCAAATCTAGCGGTGGGAGGCGAAGGCCGGCGGGCCTCAGCCCAGCATGTCGTTGACGATGGCCTCGGCGGCGGCTTCCTTGTCCTCAGCGAGGGTGACGGCCCGCCCGATCACGAGCAGGTCCGATCCGTTCTCGATGGCGGCCTTGGGCGTTGCCACCCGAACCTGATCGTGGGTGTCGCCTTCGGCGAGACGGATACCGGGGGTGACCTTGAAGAGCCGCGGTGCGTAGTGGCTGGCTTCCTTCACGTCGTTGGCGGAGCAGACGAGGCCGGACATGCCGGCTTCCGCCGCCTGGAGGACGCGCTTCGGAACGATGTGATCCGGCGCGTCCTTGTCGGACGTCAGGACGGTGATTGCGAGAGGCATGGGATCGTCGAGCCCTGCGTCGGATGCGCCGGCGCGGAGACCTTCGGCTCCGGCACGGAGGACGTCGAGTCCGCCCTGGGCGTGGTAGGTGGCAAAGGTGACGCCCAGTGCACCCAGCACCCGCGACGCCTTCTCGACGGTCGTCGGGATGTCATACATCTTGAGATCGAGGAACACGTCGTAGCCAAGGCCGATGAGCGTGCCGATGGCGTCGGTGCCGGCTGCTGTGTACAACTCGAGCCCGACCTTGGCGGCGCCGAACCATGGCGAAAGGGTCTTGCCGAGCCGAACGGCTTCGACCAGGTCGTCGACATCGAGGGCAAGGCACAGTTTGCTGCGAAGCTCTTCGGGTACCTCGGTCATTGGGGGCTCCTTGGGTTGGGTCAGATCGAGTGGGCGGTGCCGATCAGATCGGCAACCCGCTCGACGCCGTGATCGGCGCACCAGCGGTCAAGGCCGGTGATGATCGACGCAGTCGAGCGTGGATTTGCGAACGTGGCGGTCCCGACCTGTACGGCCGAGGCGCCTGCTCGAAGGTACTGGACCACGTGCTCCGGATCAGCGATACCGCCGACCCCGATGATGGGAAGTTCGGGGTGTGCGGCGGCGACGTCGAAGACGGCCCGCAGCGCAACCGGGCGCATGGCGGGACCGGAGACGCCTCCTCCCCCGCCGCCCAGGACCGGACGGCCTGTCTGTGGGTCGAGCACGAGCCCGAGCAGGGTGTTGGTGAGCGTGACGGCGTCAGCGCCTGCCGTGTGCACGGCTCCGGCGATGTCGGCAATGTCGGCCACGTTCGGGCTCAGCTTCGCCCACCGTGGGACGGTCAGCGATTCGGTGGCCTCGAGCACGGCCGCGGCAGAGTCGCCCGAGTGTGCGAACATCCGTCGGCGGTCCTCGAGGTTCGGGCACGACACGTTGATCTCGACGGCGAACAGGTCGTCCTGCACGGCGGCCAGCGCATCCGCCGCCTGTCCGTACTCCTCGATCGTCCGCCCCCAGATGCTGGCGACGACACGGGCTCCGCTGCGACGCAACGCCGGGAGTTCCTCGTCGATCCAACCGGCGACTCCGGGTCCCTGCAGACCCACGCTGTTCATCATGGCCCCGGGCAGGTCGATCACCCGTGGTGGTGGATTCCCCTCCCAGGGCATGATCGACAACGACTTGACCACGAGCGCGCCGAGCGAATCGAGCGGCACGTACCGGCCGAGTTCGCTCCCATGTCCAGCGGTCCCCGATGCCGTCATGACGGGGTTCGGGAGCGGGAGGTCGCCGACGGTGGTCGAGAGGTCGGTCACGAGGCGGTCGTTCCCAGGTAGCTCTGGAGCGAACGGACGCTCAGTGGTGTGTCGAGCCAGTCGGTCATGCCGTTCGCCGCCGCCAGTGCCGCAGCGCCGGTGGTGAGCAGCGGAATGCCGGCCGATCCGGCGGCGGCCCGGATGTACGCGCCGTCGGCACGGGGCCCACGACCGCGCGGGCTGTTCACGACCATCTGGATGCGGCCGTCCTCGATGAGGTCGACGGCATTCGCGCCCGGCTCGGCGACGCCGTCAGCCGAGATCTTGCCGAGGCGCTCCGTCACCGTCACTCCGGCGGCTTCAAGTGCATCGGCCGTACCTGCGGTGGCGACGATCGTGAAACCGAGATCGACGAATCGGGCGGCGGCCTCCGCCCCAACCGCCTTGTCGCGGTCGGCCAGCGAGAAGAAGATCGCTCCGCTTTCGGGGAGCGTGCCTCCGGCGGCCATCTGGCTCTTGGTGAACGCGAGCCCGGTGGAGGCGTCGATGCCCATCACCTCGCCGGTGGAGCGCATCTCCGGGCCCAGCAGCGGATCGGCGTCTGGGAAGCGGTTGAACGGAAGCACGGCTTCCTTGACCGCGACATGACCGGTGACCGGCGGTCGCACGAGCCCTTCAACGCGAAGCTCTTCGAGCGTCGCGTTCATCATCACCCGAGCCGCGATCTTCGCAAGCGGCACACCGGTGGCCTTCGCCACGAACGGCACGGTCCGCGAAGCGCGGGGGTTCGCCTCGATCACGAAGACTTGGTTGCCCTTCACCGCATACTGCACGTTGATGAGCCCCTTCACCTCCAGCTCGGTGGCGATGCGACGGGTGTATTCCTCGAGCACACCGATGGTCTCCGGCGAGAGGGTCGGCGGCGGAATGATGCACGCGCTGTCGCCGGAGTGAACACCGGCTTCTTCGACGTGTTGCATCACGGCCCCGATGATGACCTCACCGGTCACATCGCGGATGGCGTCGACATCCACCTCGGTGGCGTCTTCTAGGAACCGGTCGATCAGCACCGGGCGTTCGGCGGACAGGCCACCCTCGCGGCCGAGCGAACCGAAGCTCGCCAGCTGTTCCATGGCAGCGGTCAGGCCGCCGTCGTCGTAGACGATCTCCATCGCTCGCCCGCCGAGGACGTATGACGGACGGACGAGGGCGGGGTAACCGATGCGGCCGATGATGTCGAGCGCCTGCTCCACCGTCGTGGCGGTGCCACCGGCCGGCTGCGGGATCTCCATGCGGGCGCACATCGCGTTCCACTGCTCGCGATCTTCGGCGAGGTCGATCGACACGGGCGAGGTGCCGGCGATCAGCTCCGGTGGGAGATCATTCGCCAGTTTCAGCGGTGTCTGTCCGCCGAGGGAGACGATGATTCCCTCGGGCTGCTCGGCCTCGATGATGTTCATGACATCCTCGTGCGTGAGCGGCTCGAAGTAGAGCCGGTCGCTCGTGTCGTAGTCGGTCGACACGGTCTCCGGGTTGCAGTTGACCATGATGGTCTCGAAATCGGCGTCGCCGAGGGCGAAGCTGGCGTGCACGCAGCAGTAGTCGAACTCGATGCCCTGACCGATCCGGTTCGGCCCGGAGCCGAGGATCATCACCTTGCGGCGGTCGCTCGGACGGACCTCGCTCGTGTCCTCCCAGGTCGAGTAGTGGTACGGCGTCTCGGCGTCGAACTCGGCACCGCAGGTGTCGACCGTCTTGTACGTGGGCAGAACGCCGGCGGCGATGCGGGCGGAACGAACGTCGGACTCACTCATCGACCACAGGTAGGCGAGTTGCGCATCCGCGAAGCCGTGCTGCTTGGCCCGCTTCCACGCCCGCGGCGTCATTGCGTCGAATCCGATCTCGGCGAGGGCCGCACGTTCCTCGGTGATGCGCAGCATCTGGTCGAGGAACCACGGATCGACCTTGGTCGCTGCGAACACCGCATCGACATCGATGCCACGGCGCAGGCACGCTTCGAGCTGCCAGATCCGCTCCGGGGTGCTGATGCACGCCGCTGCGAGCAGGTCATCGTCGGACAGTTCGTCGTAGGCGGCTTCGCCGGGGTCGCAGTTCAGCCCGGCGCGCCCGAGTTCGAGGCTGCGGAGCCCCTTCTGGAGGGATTCGGGGAACGTGCGGCCGATCGCCATGGCCTCACCGACGGACTGCATCTGGGTGCCGAGCACACCCGAGGTGCCCGGGAACTTCTCGAAGGCCCAGCGCGGGATCTTGGTGACCACGTAGTCGATCGTCGGCTCGAAACTGGCCGGCGTCTCCTTCGTGATGTCGTTCGGGATCTCGTCGAGCGTGTAGCCGATCGCGAGTCGGGCGGCGATCTTGGCGATCGGGAAGCCCGTGGCCTTCGACGCGAGCGCCGACGAACGAGAAACCCGTGGATTCATCTCGATCACGACCTGACGGCCCGTTTCGGGATGGACGGCGAACTGCACGTTCGATCCGCCCGTCTCCACGCCGACACGCCGCATCACGGTGAACGCAGAGTCGCGCATTTCCTGCAGTTCGACGTCGGTGAGGGTCTGGACCGGGGCGACGGTGATGGAGTCGCCGGTGTGGACGCCCATCGGGTCGACGTTCTCGATGCTGCAGACGATGACCTGGTTGTCGGCCTTGTCCCGCATCACCTCGAGCTCGTATTCCTTCCAGCCGTAGATCGATTCCTCGATGAGGATCTCCCCGATCGGGCTGGCGGCGATGCCGTTCGACGCGACCTTCTCGAACTCCTCGGCCGTCTCGGCGATGCCGGTGCCCTTGCCACCGAGGATGTAGGCGGGACGGATGACGACCGGAAGGCCGATGTCGGCGACGATCGTCCGGGCGGTCTCCATGGAGTTGGCCACGCCCGAGCGGAGCACGTCGAGGCCGACCTCGACCATCGCATCCTTGAACCGTTCGCGGTCCTCTGCGGTGGCGATGGCTTCCTGATCGGCGCCGATGAGTTCGACACCGTGCTTGTCGAGGATGCCCGCATCCACGAGTTCCATCGAGAGGTTCAGCGCCGTCTGACCACCGAGGGTCGGCAGCAGGGCGTCGGGCTTCTCGGCCGCGATGATCGCTTCGAGAATCTCGATGTTGAGCGGCTCGATGTAGGTGGCGTCGGCGAAGTCCGGGTCGGTCATGATCGTCGCCGGGTTCGAGTTCGCCAGGATCACTCGATACCCCTCCTCGCGGAGGATGCGGCACGCCTGGGTGCCCGAGTAGTCGAATTCGCAGGCCTGACCGATCACGATCGGGCCGGAGCCGATCACCAGGATCGACTTGAGATCATCACGACGTGGCATGGAAGTCCTCCATCAGCTGCTCGAAGTCAGCGAAGAGATAGCGGGAATCGTGCGGCCCGGGCCCGGCTTCGGGGTGGTACTGCACGCTGAACGCGGGGGCCGTGGTGGAGCGAATGCCCTGGACGGTCCCGTCGTTGAGGTTGATGTGGGTCAGTTCTGCGTCGACGAGCGAGTCCTCGCTGACGGCGTAGTTGTGGTTCTGGGAAGTGATCTCCACGAGGCCGTCGCGGAGGCGCTGCACCGGATGGTTGCCGCCGTGGTGACCGAACGGCAGCTTGTAGGTGTCTGCACCGAGCGTGGCCGACAGCAGCTGATGCCCGAGGCAGATGCCGAAGATCGGGACTTCTCCGAGGAGGGAAGAGATCGTGTCGCGAATGTGCGTGAGTGGCTCGGGGTCGCCGGGTCCGTTGGACAGGAACACCCCATCGGGTTCGCGGGCCATGATCTCGTCGGCGGTCGTCTGGGCCGGTACCACCTCGACCGATCCCAGTTCGCGGAGCTGATTGAGGATGGAGGTCTTGATGCCGAAGTCCATGGCAACGATGCGTCGCGGGCCATCCGATTCGATCGTGTACGGCTCGTCGCAGGTGACGGTGGCAACGAGATCGATGCCGTCCGTGCCGGGTTCGGCCTTCGCTGCGGCCAGCAGCGCGGCTTCGTCGGCGGTGCCGAACGCTCCGGGCATCGCTCCGAGGTCTCGGATGTGACGGGTCAGGCGTCGGGTGTCGAGACCGGCGATTCCGGCGAGCCCCTGCGCCTCGAGGAAGTCGCTCAGATCGCCGGTGGCCCGATGATTGCTCGTGCGTCGCGCCGGATCACGCACGATGATGCCGCGGCAGAAGGCTCGTCGCGATTCGTAGTCGACGTCATTCACGCCGTAGTTGCCGATGTGCGGGTAGGTGAACGTGATGATCTGGCCCGCATACGAGGGGTCGGTCATCACCTCCTGGTACCCGGTCATCACCGTGTTGAACACGACCTCGCCCGTGCTGATCCCGTCGGGGACAGCGACACCGATCGCCTCCCCTTCGAAGACGGTGCCGTCGGCGAGGACGAGCGCTGCTTCCTTGTTGGTCATCGGGTTGCTTCTCCCTGGGTCACGACGAACTCTCCCTGCAAAATGGTGTGGCGGACGCGGCCGCGCAGTTCGCGGCCCTCCCACGGACTGTTGTGGCTTCGGCTGGCCATCTCGGTGCCCCGAACCGTCCACGTCTCGTTCGGATCGATCACGCAGAGGTTCGCCGGCTCACCGACGGCGATTGGACGTCCGTGGCGATCGTCGATGCCGGCGATGGCTGCGGGCTGCCAGGAAAGGAGTGCTGCGATCGCGGTGATCGGCAGGTCCAGCTCCGTGATGGCGACGGCCACGGCGGACTCGAGCCCGAGCATGCCGGGCGGTGCCTGATCAAACGGAAATTCCTTGGTGTGCGGTTCGTGCGGCGCATGGCAGGTGGCGATGGCGTCGATTGTGCCGTCGGCCAGGCCGGAGCGGAGGGCAGCGACGTCGTCGTCGCTGCGCAGCGGCGGGTTGACCTTGAAGACCGGGTCATAGGACGCGCACTCGGCATGGGTCAGCGTGAGGTGGTGCGGGGTCGCCTCGGCCGTGATCTGCAGGCCTTCGGCCTTGGCATGACGCACGAGTTCGACCGATTCGGCACAGCTGATGTGCTGGAAGTGCAGGCGGGCGCCGGTGCGCCGTGCGAGCGTGATGTCTCGCATCATCATGAGTGTTTCGGCCTCGATCGGCTGCCCGGCCATGCCGAGGCGGTTGGACCACTCCCCCTCGTGCATGTGCCCGGCGGAGGACAGCGCTTCCACCTCGCAGTGTTGCGCAAGGACGATGGGCTGACCGCCGGTGATGGCTTCAAGTCCGGTGGCGTACTCCATGATCCGCCACATCAGGGCCGGATCCTGTACGCCGCGCCCGGCATCGCTGAAGATGCGGACACCCATGGCGGCGAGTTCGCCCATCGGGGTGAGCAGTTCGCCGTTGCGGCCGACGGTGAGTGCGGCGGAGGGCACGACCTCGCACGGCGCGCCTTCGGCGATGGCCAGCACGTCGCGCACGATCGAGGGGCTGTCCATGGTGGGCGTGGTGCTCGCCATGGCGACGATCGCCGTGTAGCCGCCGAGCGCGGCACCGCGGGCGGCGGTCTCGAT
>CALBVR010000156.1 GCA_937969565.1 uncultured Acidimicrobiales bacterium
TCGCCGGTGAGCGTGTCGCCGTTCGACACGTTGATCAGCAGCTTTGGCACCGGAGCGTGGGCCAACCATTCGGCGTACTCGGCGACGATGTCGTGCACGTCGGCCGGTTCGCCATCGAACGGGATCTCGCGCGGCCAGGTCAACGTGGGGCGGCGACCCTCGCCCGGTTCGAGGAACGGTCGACGGTACTCGGCGAGCACCTCGTCGCTCAGGGTGCGGATGACCCCGCCCGGCAACCCCTCGGTGAGAAAGACGTTGTCGACCAACGCCATCTGCTCGCCCTCCGGCGACCGCAGACGACGGAAGAAATCCTGCGCAGCCGGCGCCAGCTGGCTCCACGAGCGAGGCGCAACATTCGCCTCGAGGTAGGCGATGCCGGCCACCGCATCGGGGTGGCGGCGAGCCCAGTCGAACCCGAGCCCCGAACCCCAGTCATGCACCACCAGGACGACGCGTTCCGTCACACCGAGCTCGCTCAGCAGCCGGTCCAGGTACGTCCGGTTCTCGACGAACCGATACGACCCGGGCCCACTGTTCGGCAGCTTGTCCGAGTCGCCGAACCCGATCAGGTCGGGAGCGATGCAACGCCCCAGGTGCTCGACATGAGGGATGACGTTGCGCCAGAGGTAGGACGACGTCGGATTGCCGTGGAGGAAGACGATCGGGTCGCCGTCACCGTGGTCGACCGTCGCCATGTGCAGGCCGTCGCCAACCGCGACCTTGCGCTTGTCGTAGCGCATGGCGGCGGCCATCGAGCTCAGCGCCGGCCGCCGTCGATCAGGAATTGTTGTGCCGTGCAGGCGGCACCGTCGTCGGCTGCAAGGAACAACACCATCTGTGCGAACTCGCGGGGGTAGATCCGGCGCTTGATCGCTTGATCACGCAACGTGCCCTCTTCTCCCTCGGGGCTCCACCATTTGGTGAGCTGCCGATCCGTTGCGACCCAACCGGGGAGCACCGTGTTCACGCGAACGTTGTCCGGCCCGAAGGTTCGGGCCAGCGTGCGGGTGATGCCCTCCACCCCGGACTTGGCGATGGCGTACCCGGGGAAGAAGTCCTCCTGCATCATGTAGCTGCTCGACCCGATGTTGATGATGCTTCCCGAGCCTGCCTCGATCATTCCGGGAGCGACCGCCTGGATGGCGAAGAAGTAGTGGCGCAGGTTCGTGTTGAGCCGGTCGTTCCAGTACTCCTCGGTCATCTCCTGCCAGGTGTGTCGGTCATCGCTGGCCGCGTTGTTCACGAGCACACTGATCGGGCCGAGTTCCTGGATCGCAGTCGCGATCACGGACTGCAGCGCCGCGGTGTCGGTGAGGTCGACCTCGAAGAACAGCGGATGATGCGCCGGGTCGAGTTCGGCACAGCGGGCGATGGTGGCTTCCGCCCGTTCCGCATTGATGTCGGCGAATGCGACCCGGCTGCCCTGCTTCACGAACTCTTCGACCATCCCTGCGCCGATCCCGTCTGCGCCGCCGGTCACGAAGACGGTCCGGTCAACCAGTGATGGGTAGCTCGCGTAGGTGGCGTCGGGGGCGGCGGTCGGATCGGTCATTGTTGCTCCTTGAAGGGTGCGTCGGCGGGTGTGGCCGTGTCAGAAACCGTACAGAGCCACGGCGTTGTCCACGAGCACGCGGCGCCGAAGATCGCCGTCTGGCAACCAGCGTTCGGACAGGGTTTCGAGATCGGACGTGTTGAGCGGGTCGGGTTGCCCCGGATGCGGCCAGTTGGAGGCCCATACGAGCCGCTCCGGCCAGCGGGCCGTCAGGTGATCGACGAGCGGAAGCACTTCGGGATGGTGCGGAGGTGTGGCGGCGATGGACTCGTACGGTGCCGACAACTTGACCCAGGTGTCTCCGGCTTCGAGCAGGGCACTGAGTGCGAGCACCGACGGGTCGTCGAGTGTCTTGGTGGGTGGCATGAAGCGTCCGATGTGGTCGATCACCAGCGGGACGGGAAGAGCGGCGAGACGTGCGTGGTGGCCAGCGAGCTCATTGCCGTCGAGCTGCAGCTGGATGTGCCAGCCGTGCTCGGCGATCGCCGCCGCCGTCGGTTCGAGCTCGTCCCAACCGACCGCTCCGCCGGGAAGCATGTGGAAGCGTGCCCCGACGACGCCGAGCTCGGAGAGCCGCTCCAGTTCCTGCGTGGGCGTGGATGAGTTCACGACCATGACGCCCCGGGCCTGGGAACCGAAGGCGGCCATGCCCTCGAGCTGGCACGAGTTGTCCAGGCCGTAGGTCGTCGGCTGGACCACGACCACCCGGTCGAGGCCGAGCCGTTCCTGCACGGAGCGATAGTCCTCGACCGTTGCGTCAGGGGGAAAGAGCGTCGCAGCTGGCGCGGTCGGAAACTCCGAACCGTAGAAGTGCATGTGGGTGTCGCAGGCACCCGGATGGGCGAGGGGGCGCGAGGTCACCGGTCCCACCAGGCGCGAAGCCGGGTTGCATCGTCGGCGTTGAGCGAACGAGGCGGCATCGTTCCGGCGAGGATCGCCTCCACCTGATCGACGGAGCTGGCCGCTTGGGCGTCGGCGTTCGCCGGAGTGAGGCCGCCCAGGTGCGGCGTGGCCACGACATGCGGATGCTGGGCAAGCCCGAGCGACGGCCGCTGATCGGCCGCCTGACCGACGTCCATTCCCAATGCGCCGAGCTGCCCGGATTCCAACGCGGCGAGGACGGCGTCTTCGTCGATGACCTCCCCCCGGGAAACGTTCACCAGTGCGGCGCCGGGGCGCATGGCCGCGAGCTCGTCGGCGCCGATGAGATGGGTGGTCGCTGGGCTGCCGGGGACGAGCGGGAACACGACGTCGCTCTCGGCGAGCAGCGTGGACAGTTCGGCGGATTCCACCCCGGCTGCCTCGACCGGCGCAAGATCGTGCACGAGCACCCGCATGCCGACAGCGTGGAGCAGGTCCGCCAGATACCGGCCGATGTCGCCAAAGCCGATGATGCCGGCCGTGGATCCGCGAAGCTGCCACCCCGAACGCTGCCCGGGCTCGATGCCCGCCCGGTAGTCCACGGTCGAGGCCGACACGTTGCGGGCGACGTCGAGCGCGAGGCCGAGGGCGAGCTCGGCGGTCGAGGCGATGAAACTCTTGTCGGCGTTGGCGATGAGCACACCGTGCGCAGACGCCGCAGCGATGTCGATGGTGCTCACGTCGATCGCACAGCGGAACATGGCGAGCAGGTCAGGGCTCTGGTCGAACAGCGCCGGCTCTCCCGGCGTCGAGCGGTGCGCAACGACGACCTGGCAACCCGCGCTCGCCTCGACCAGTTCGTCGGTGGAAAGGTCGTGGTCCGTGGGGTTGAGCACGACCTCGGCCATGGACTCGAGACGGGGGAGCGACCGGCCGAAGTAGGCCTCCCGATCCTCGGGGTTGTGGGTGACGAAGACTCGCATGCGACCAAACTAGATCGTGGCTCGGACCCCGACTGCTTCGTGCACTAGAACGAGTGCCATGGCGTCCACACCCCCGAATCTCGTCTTCATCATGAGCGACGACCACGCTGCTCATGCCCTGTCCTGCTACGGCAGTCGGATCAACCAGACCCCGCACCTGGACCGGATTGCGGAGGGAGGAATGCGGTTCGACGCCGCATTCTGCACGAACTCGATCTGTGCCCCCAGCCGAGCGGCGATTCTCACCGGCACCTACAACCACGTCAACGGCGTGACGACGCTGGACACGCCGCTCGACAACACCCTATGGACGTTCCCGGCTGAACTTCGTGAGCACGGCTGGCAGACGGCCATCTTCGGAAAGTGGCACCTGGGCCACGGCGCGAACGCCGATCCGTCCGGGTTTGACACGTGGCGGGTTCTGCCCGGCCAGGGGCACTACCACAACCCGGTGTTCCTGGATCACGAGCGAGGCATCGACGAGCGAGGCGGTTACGTCACCGACCTGATCACGGATGACTGCATCGAATGGCTCGACGAACGAGATGAGGCCAAACCGTTCGCGCTCTTCTGTCACCACAAGGCGCCGCATCGCACCTGGGAGCCGGACGAGAAGCACTTCACGATGTATGAGGACGAAGAGATCCCGTTCCCCGACACGTTCCGCGACGATCTGGTGGGTCGAGCGGAGGTGGTCCAGGCAGTACGGATGCGGATGATGGACCTCAACCCCATC
>CALBVR010000157.1 GCA_937969565.1 uncultured Acidimicrobiales bacterium
GCCCGCGGTTCCTGTTCGCCTGGCCCAACAGTCGCATCGCCACGATGGCGGCCGACACGGCGGAGACCGTGCTCACCGACATCCGTCTTGGCGGCATGAAGGGCGCCGAGACCACAGAAGAGGAAATCGCCGAGATCCGCCGGTCGATCCGCGGCCAGTACGAAGAGCAGAGTGATCCCTACTACGCAACGTCCCGCATCTGGGACGACGGGCTGATCTCGCCCCTCGACACCCGTGACGCCCTCGGCCTGTGCCTGGCACTCGCCGCCCGACAAGAGGCCCCCGCCAGCGGCGACCGCCTCGTCTACCGGATGTGATCGCCGTGCATCGGATCCTCATTGCCAACCGAGGCGAGATCGCTCGCCGCATCATCCGAACCTGTCGTGCCCTCGGCCACGAGAGCATCGCCGTCTACGCCGATCCCGACGCCGAGGCGCCCCATGTGCGCGAGGCAGACCACGCCGAGCGGATTGGTCCGGCGGCCCTCGATGAGAGCTACCTCTCGATCGACGCGATCCTCGCCGCGGCCGAACGCTCGGGCGCCACCCACGTGCACCCGGGGTACGGCTTCCTCGCCGAACGCACCGATTTCGCAGCAGCCGTCATGGACGCCGGGATGGCCTGGATCGGTCCCTCCCCCGCTTCCGTGGCGTCGATGGGGTCGAAGATCGAGGCCCGCTCGGTCGCAGAACGGGCCGGTGTACCGCTCATCCCCGGCTACAACGAGAGCCAGGACGACGCTGCACTTGCCGCAGCCGCCGACGAGATCGGCTATCCGGTGCTCGTGAAAGCATCTGCCGGTGGTGGTGGCAAGGGCATCCGTATCGCCCACGCTCCGGACGATTTTGCCACGGCACTCGCCGACGCCCGCACGGAGTCGATGCGGGCATTCGGCGACGACGACGTCATCGTCGAGCGCTACATCACCCGACCGCGGCACATCGAGGTCCAGATCGTCGCCGACAAGCACGGCACGGTTGCTGATCTCGGTACCCGCGAGTGCTCCGTTCAGCGCCGCTACCAGAAGGTGCTCGAGGAGGCTCCGGCACCGAACCTGTCCGCGGAGACAGAGGTCGCGATGCGGCAGGCCGCCGTGGCGCTGGCGTCAGGCATTGGCTACGACTCGGCGGGAACGGTCGAGTTCATCGTCGACGCCGGGAGCGACGAGTTCTTCTTCCTCGAGATGAACACTCGTATCCAGGTCGAACACACCGTTACTGAACAGATCACTGGCGTCGATCTGATCGCACTCCAGATCGCCGTGTCGGATCGCGAGGCGCTGCCCGTTTCCACCACTGCGTGGGACGAGATGCGGGCAGCGGGCCTGTCTCACTCCTTCGAGGCGCGGATCAACGCCGAGAATCCCTGGGAGGGGCATGTGCCCCAGACCGGCGACGTCTCGACCGTTGCCGTCGGATCGGAAACCGATGACGATGCCGTCCGCTGGGACGCCGCGATCGAGAGTGGATCGGTCATCAGTCCGCACTACGACTCGATGGTCGGCAAGCTGGTCGTCACGGGAACCGATCGGATCGCGGCGCTCGACCGGCTGACGCGGGTGCTCGACACCACGGTTGTCGAGGGCGTCGTCACGAACCTCGACTTCCACCGGTGGTTGGTTCGCCAGCCCGAGGTGCGGGGTGCCACCGTGACCACCCGATTCCTCGACGAGACGCCGTTGCCGTCTGCGTCCCCCTTCGACGGAACACCTCCCGATTCGCCCTGGACGACCCGGCACGCGCGCCGCATGACGCCGCATCGATCGGCCCTCGCGTATGCCAGCCCGACTCGAGACGGCTCCTGGAGCGGCGCTGGTGCGGCCGGTGCCGTCGGCACCGACGTTCGGGCGCCGTTCCCCGGCCTCATCACGGCCATCAACGTTGCTGCTGGTGATGCGGTCGAGGCCGGCCAGACGCTCTGCACGATCGAAGCCATGAAGATGCTCCACCCGATCACGGTCGCCGGCTCGGCAACCGTGGCCGAGGTGCTCGTCGAGGTCGGCCAACAGGTCGACGGCGACCAACCACTGATCACGTTCGACACCCCAGAATCCACCGGAGACACCCAATGACCCTTCGCAACGCCTACATGACCGACGAGTTGGAGGCGATCTACGACCAGACGGTCGAGTTCGTCCAGAAGGAAGTGACCCCGCACGGCGAGGCGTGGGAGGACGCCGGCAAGGTCCCGCGCGACATCCTCCAGCAGATGGGAGCGCTCGGCATGCTGTCGTTGCGGGTGCCGGAGGAACGCGGCGGGCTCGGAATGGGCTACCTCGCCAGCGCGACGTTCAGCGAGGCGCTGGGTGCGTCGACGTTCGCCGGGTTCGACGTGACCGTTCTGGTGCACACCGACATGAGCTCGCCCCACCTGCTCAACTCTGGCAACGACGAACAGTTCGACCGCTACCTCCCCGGAATCATGGATGGCAGCCACATCATGGCGATCGGCGTGAGCGAGCCGGACGCGGGTTCAGACGTGGCCGGCATCCGAACCACGGCGGTGCGCGACGGCGACGGGTGGCGGATCAACGGCACGAAGATGTACATCACCAATGGGGTCTACGGCGACACGGTCATCGTCGCCGCTCGCACCGATTCCGAGAACAAGTACGGGATCTCCATGTTCCTGGTGGACAAGGGCACTGAGGGCTTCTCCGTCGGCAAGAAGCTCGACAAGCACGGATGGCTGTGCAGCGACACGGCGGAGCTGATCCTCGAGGACGTCTGGGTACCGCAGGAGAACCTGCTGGGAACCGAGCATCGCGGCTTCTACGAGACCATGAAGAACTTCCAGAACGAGCGAATGGTGCTCATCGGGATGGGCGTCGGCGCGGCACAGGCTGCGATCGACATCACGAACGAGTACTGCCAGGAACGTGCGGCGTTCGGCAAGACGCTCTTCGACCTCGGTGCGATCCGACAGCGGATGGCGATGAACCAGGCGAAGATCGACGCCGCCCGTGCGTCGATGTACCACGCCGCATGGCTGGGCGATCAGGGCGAGGACAACGTGAAGGCGATGTCCGGTGCGAAGGCGTTCGGCTGCGAGGCGATCAACGAGGTCATGTACGACTGCGTGCAGTTTCACGGAGGCATGGGCTACATGCGTGAATCCGCGGTCGAACGGATGGCTCGCGACGCCCGCATTCTGCCCATCGGCGGCGGCGCCACGGAGGTCATGCTCGAAGAGGTCGCCAAGCGCTCCTACTGAATCGATTCAGCTGCTGGACGAGTGTTCGTGCGGTACCACAAGCGGCTGGGCGAACGGTTTCCCGTTGGCCAGCCACTGACGTGTGCCAGCGAGGGCCAGTTCGATGAGCTCATTCGTGTGTGAGAA
>CALBVR010000158.1 GCA_937969565.1 uncultured Acidimicrobiales bacterium
ACTGGCGATACCGCCTCTCGACTCCGACGCGATTCCCGCAGACGTCAAGGACATCATGCTGTCGTTGTCGACCATCGCCGTTGCCGAGGCCCTGGCCCGAAGATCGGGCGGACGACGTGGGTCGCGGCGAAGGAGACTCGAGCCTGAAGCAAGGACGAACAGACGAGGCCAGCGTGGTCTGCTGACCGCAGGCTCGGCGTCCGCTCCGCCTCCACAGTCAATTGCGACGAACTGATCCGGCAACAGGCGCTCTGAACTGGCGAAATGCCTACGCAGCGACCAGTTCGACGCTCCAGGGGACGCGTGTACTCTGGGTTAAAGTCGCCCCTCCGACACTTTTCAGATCGTGTTTCCCCTGGTCAGGCACCAATTTGGCCGTGTACCGGATGCTGTTTGCAGCTGCTGGCGCTCACTGGCGTATCAGATGACCAGACCCGGCCAGGGGTTCGTACTCCCCGTGGTTGGGTGATTGGCAGCCGCGGTCTGCGGCTCCGAATCGCGTGTGGGTGGGGGAGCGAGGCTTCGTCAGCCCTACCGATGTCGATACGTCGGCGAAGCGGGGGAGTCCTCTGGCGAGCTACGGGTCGACCTGATTGCCGAGCTCGAGACGCTGGTCGGAGCGCTGCAACACAGCAAGCTGCCCGAGATCATTGTGGCGGCGATGGAGCGCGCACCGAGCGACCCGCGGATCCGGGCCATGCACGACTCCATGACACGAATCAGTCGTGCTCCGGTGTGGACTGTTGTGAAGGCCGCAATCAAGGACGGCCAGCTCGACGCCGGCCTCGACGAGCCGACAGCGGCTGCTCATACGTTGGGACCGATCCTGTACCAGTGCCTGTTCGACGCCACGCCGATCAGTGCGGCCGACATTGAGCGGACCGTCGATGCCTTCCTTGCTGCGTTCGCGAAGTGAACCCATGCGGGCGAGGTCAAGTCCGATTTGGCCAGCTCGGCTTCAGGTGTCGGCGTTGTTTGCCTGTTGTCCGTAGTCCTGCCAGGGCCGGTCGCGGTCGGCGATGACGTCGCGTAGGCCTCGCTGGTTGATGTCTTCGGCCCATTGGACGGCTTCTTCGGTGTGGCGGGCGATGCCGTCGAAGAAGGTGCCGAGCATTTGGGTCGTGCGCAGGCCCATGTTCTCGTAGGCCTGGTTGATGAGGAGCTTGTTGAGGGCGAGTTGGTTGGCGGGGATGGTGGCGAGGCGGCGGGCTTCGGCTTCGGCGGCGGTGGACAGTTGGTCGGCGGGGTGGATTTCGCTGACGAGTCCGATGCGGTGGGCGGTGGGGGCGTCGATGGCGCGGCCGGTGAGGAGGTATTGCTTGGCGTGTTCGAGGCCGAGTCGGTGGATCCACATCATGGTGGTGGGGAGGCCGTAGATGCGGCTGGGGGCGTAGCCGATGTGGGCGTCGTCGGCCATGAAGAGCAGGTCGGCGCACATGACGAGGTCGGTGGCGCCGCCGATGGCCCAGCCTGCGATTTCGGCGATGACGGGTTTGGGGCATTCCCACAGCGACATGAACCGGCGGACGTTGTGGTTCATGAACTGGTAGTCGCGTACGGGGTCCCAGTTGCCAGGTCGGGGTTCTGGGCCGGGCGCGTCGTATGGGCTTTCCCAGCTGTCGGGTTGGGTGGGTCCGGAGAACTCATGGATGGAACTCAGGTCGTAGCCGGCGGTGAGGGTGCCCCCGGCGCCGCGGAGCACGATGGCCCCGACGTCGGCCGACGCGGTGGCTGTGGCGATGGATTCGGCGACGCGTTGGACCATGGCGTTGGTGAGGGCGTTGAGCTTGTCGGGCCGGTTCAGGGTGATGACGGCGATGGCGTCGTGTTCGTCGTAGAGGACGGTCGGTGCGCTCATCGGTGTGGCGCTCCGTTGTATTGGGGGCGGAACGAGGTCTGGATCTGTTCGGCGACGAGATCGTGGAGTGGGTTGCCGTCGGTGCCGGGTCGTCGCCTGAGCACGTAGGCGACGCGGGGCGCCTCGGGGAGTGCGGGTGGTCCGGTTGTGGTGAGGCCAGTTTCGCCGATGACGCCGCGGTTGAGAAGCGCGATACCGGCGCCGTTGGTGAGGGCGGTCCGGACTGCGGCGATTGTGGGGAGTTCGTAGCTGACCGTGTGGTCGACGCCATCGGTGGTGAGGAGTTGGCTGGCGAGGGTGCCGAAGAAGCAGCGCGGACCCCAGGTGACGAGCGGGAGTGGCGGGCTCGCGAGGAAGTCGACGCCAGGGCTGTGGGCCCAAACGAGATCGTCTCGATCCAGCACGATGTCCGGGTCGTCGATGTCGTCTTCGCGGGTGATGGTGATGGCGAGGTCGATGCGGCCGTCGGTGAGCCACTCGTCGAGCGTGGCGGGTTGTTCGAGGCTGATCTTGAGTTCGACGTCGGCGGAGTGGCGGCGGAACCAGGGGGCGACGGTGTCGAGGAGTGGTGTGGCGCTGGCGCCTTCGGTGGCGCCGACACGAACGGTGCCGCCGGTGTCGATGGGGGTGAAGCGGCGGACGGCGGCGTCGTGGGTGTCGATGATCTGGCGGCCATAGACGAGGAGCTCGTGTCCGTCGTCGGTGAGGCGTAGGCCGCGGCCTTCTCTGCGGACGAGGGTGCAGCCGGTGCGTTCTTGGAGGCGTTTGAGTTTCCAGCTCACCGCGGAGCGCGACAGGTGCAGGTGGTCCGCAGTTGTCTGGACGTTGCCGGTGTCGGCGAGGGTCTGCAGGGTCCGCAGCGAATCGATGTCGAACTTCACCGCAGGATCCTATTGGTGACAGAAGTTGCGCGAAGGGGTAGAAAAAATCTCATTTGTGTCATCTTTGCTGATCAACGAGGATGATGCAATGACGTTAGGAACCCCGCCTCCAAAGCAGTTACCGTCGGATCGGCTCGGTGGGCTCCGATTCGCAGTCAAGGCGATCGAGCAGACCTCCAAGCGTCAGACCGAGTTCGCCCGGTCGATGCTGCCGCATCCGCTCAGCTACCAGGAGCTTGCTCATGATCCGGAGTACATGCTCTACAACAGCCGCCTCACCCCGTCGGCGTTCGTGGACGTGTCCGATGACGAGATGTACTGGAAGGTGCGCCGCGAAGTGATCTTGCGGCACACCGGCGAGCTCCCGATCGAGATCGTCGGCCCCGATGCCGAGCGCTTACTGAACCGGGTGTTCGCCCGGGACGTGTCGAAGGTCAAGGTCGGCCGCTGCAGCTACCAGTTCGCCTGCTACCACGACGGCGGCTTGATCAACGATGGCGTGCTGTTGCGGCTGTCCGAGGATCGGTTCTGGATGGCCCAGGCCGACGGGGACCTGTTGAACTGGTACCGGGCCCACGCCGTGAACGACGACGTCGGCCCGATGGACGTGGACGTCTTCGACCCCGGCGTGTGGGTGAGCCAGGTCCAGGGGCCCCGCTCGGTCGAGGTGCTCGAAGCGGTCATCGACGGGCCGATGCCCGAGCCGTTCCGGTACTTCGACTTGGCCGAGGTGTCGATCGCTGGCCAACCGGTCGTCATCGGCCGGTCGGGGTTCACCAACGAGCTGGGTTGGGAGTTCTACCTGACCCCCGACATCGACCGTGCTGCGGTCGGCGACCACATCCTGTCGATTGGCGAGGCATTCGGGATGATCATCACGAGCTCGGGGGTGTTCCGGGCTCGTCGGATCGAAGCCGGCCTGCTCAACGCCGGCTCGGACTTCGACGCAACGACGACGCCGTTCGCCGCTGGGCTGGGTGGTTTCGTCGACTTCGACAAGGGCGACTTCATCGGGCGCGCCGCCCTCGTGGACGCGGATCGGTCCTGTCGCACCTGGGGACTCCGCACAAACAGCGGCGTGGCCGACCTCGGCGACACCCTGTCTGTCGATCGTCGACCGGTCGGGCGGGTCTGTTCGAGCGGCTGGTCGCCCTACCAACAGTGCGGGGTGGCGATCGTGCGAATGGAAGACATGACGTTCGGGCCGGGAGCGGCGGTCAATGTCGTGTGTGCCGATGGCGACATCCGAGCGGGCGAGCTGTGCACATTGCCGATGTTCGACGCCGAGCGCCTGATCCCCCGAGGCAAACTCGTCGACATCCCCGACATCCCCGAGATCCGCTGATGGAATCGCTGACGCCGCTCGAGCCCTACAACCTGTATACGGCGGACCCGGTGTTGTGGCGGGCGGTCGAACGCGAGGGGGCCGGCGCCGCCCATGCCGATCTGGTCGAGTTCGGTGCCCGGGTTGGTTCCGAGGAGGTCTATCGGTGGGGGTTCGAAGCCAACCGGTTCAGCCCGGAGCTGGTGACCCACGATCGTTTCGGCGAGCGGGTCGACGAGGTGCGCTACCACCCCTCGTACCACCGGATGATGGAGCTGTCGGTTGGTGCCGGGATCCACGCGTCGCACTACGACGGCACGCCGGGCGACGGTTCGTATGTGGCCCGCACGGCGCGGATGCATGTTGTCAGTCAGGTCGAGGTCGGCCACGGCTGTCCGATCTCGATGACCGGCGCCGTCCTTCCTGCGCTGCGTGAACAGCCCGATCTGGCCGCTGCCTGGGAGCCCCGGATTCGTACCTGTTCCTATGACCCGCGTCTGATCGACTCGGCCGCCAAGACCGGAAGCCTGCTGGGTATGGGGCTGACCGAGAAGCAAGGCGGCAGCGACGTCCGGGCCAACACCTCGGTCGCAGTTCCGGTCAACGGCGGCGGACCGGGCGGCGAGTACCGGCTGACGGGTCACAAGTGGTTCACTTCGGCGCCGATGTGTGACGCGTTCCTCGTTCTGGCCCAGGCTCCCGCGGGGATCTCTTGCTTCTTGGTGCCCCGCATCCTTCCCGACGGCACGCGCAATTCGCTGCGGTTGATGCGGCTGAAGGACAAGCTGGGCAACCGATCGAATGCGTCGTCTGAGCTGGAGTTCACCGACGTCGCGGGCTGGCTGGTGGGGGAGGAGGGTCGGGGGATCAACGTGATCATCAAGATGGTCAATGCCACCCGGATCGATGTCACCAACTGGTCGGTGTCGCTGATGCGACAGGCGGTGAGCCAGGCCGCCTGGTACCTGACCCGGCGCGAGGCGTTCGGGGCGCCGCTCATCGACAAGCCGCTGATGCAGAACGTGCTCGCCGACCTCGAGCTCGAAACCGAGGTCGGGACCATGATGGTCATGCGCCTCGCCGGTGCGTACGAACGGGCACCCGTCGACGACCACGAGGCCGCCTTCCTGCGGCTTTCTTCGGCGGTGGCGAAGTACTGGCTGTCCAAACGGTCCACTCCTGTCGTGCGAGAGGCTCTCGAATGCGTCGGCGGCAACGGCTACGTCGAAGAATCGATCCTGCCCCGCCTGTACCGCGAAGCTCCGCTGAACGCGATCTGGGAAGGCGCCGGCAACGTGATCGCCCTCGACGTCCTCCGGGCCCTGCAACGCTCACCCGAAGCCGGCGAAGCGTTCCTGGCCGAACTCGCCCAGGCGCGGGGCGCGGATCGGGTCTTCGACCGCGAACTCGACCGACTCCAACAGAACCTCGCCGCACCCAACGGAGACGGCGAGGCCCGTCGTCTCGTCGAGCAGCTCGCCGTGTGCTGGGGAGCGTCGTTGTGTCTGCGCCACGAACCCACCATCGCTGACGCTTACGTGCGGTCGCGCATGGACGGCGACTGGGGCGCAGAGTTCGGCACGCTTAGTCCCCAGCTCGACCTGGCCGGCTTGGCCCGACGGGCCTGCCCGGCCGATGGAGGAGCGTCATGACGCCGCTGATGGAATCGCACGCCGCCGGCCCCGCCGATCCCTTGGTCCGTGAACTCACCCTGGGCGACGCGCTCAACGAGGCCGCTCGTGAGTGGCCTGACCGGGTCGCGCTCATCGAAGGACGCCTGGACGCGGCCCCGGCTCGTGCCTGGACCTACGCCCAGTTCCGGGACCAATCCGAACAGGTCGCCCGAGCCCTGCTCCGCCGTTTCGAGCCGGGTGATCGCGTCGCGGTGAACCAGGTCGAGGTGCTGAAGGACTTCATCCCCCCCTTCAT